>CAZPZQ010000201.1:0-6546 GCA_964590745.1 uncultured Mycobacterium sp.
ACTGGCATTACGGCCCTAGAGCGCGTTGAGAAGTTCGCGTAGACCACGGGGTGAAGGCGCGGCGTCTCGAAAACTATTTGAGTGCTGTTCCGCGACAGTCACTCTGGCAGGGCGGGAACGTGATCCCATGGGTTCGGGAACGCGGGCGAACTCGGATGCCGGCGAGCCCGCCTGCCCGCGGCTGCGTGATCTATCGCGGATCTCAGGTGCCAGTTACCCGTTGCCGGCGGCGATGACCGCGGAGCGTCTTGGCAGCCAGATGGCCGCCAAGACGATCAACCCGATCACGGGCCCCGTCACGTCGCCGAGCCAGTGCATGTGGTGTTCCGGCGATAGCGCCATCACCACCATGGATGCCAGGTGGACGGTCTCGGCGACCAGGAAGATATCGATGGCGAGCCAGTAGCGCGACGGGTTGCGAGCGGACCAGAAGAGATACGCGCCGAGGACGATGTTGATCACCGCGAGCATGATCAGGTACTCGTTGCCGCCATGTCCCCACAGGACGCGTCGGCCAAGGAAACTGTCGTGAGCGATCACGCCGGTGGTGGCCAGCGGCGTTGTCAGGAAGAACACCACAACCAGCGCGCCGCCGATGCGCAACGTCGCGCGCAACAGGGCGGAATCTGCATGGACGTCGGGCGACTGATGGGTCATGGCTGTTTGCCTTTCTGCGTCTGCGGGGTCGGCAGTGGTTGCCAATCGCTGTGCAAATTTGGTAGAACGATCGGTATACCAGCGTAGCCACACACTCACCTTGGCGACAAGGCTTAGTTCGCCCCGCAGCAAGGGCACCCCGAATAGCTCCCCAGGAGGACACCTTGAACCGCATCATCTTGCTGGGAGCCACCGGCTACACCGGATCGCGCACCCTTGCCAACCTCGCCGCCGCGTCCGAAACCGAGATCGTTCTGGTGGGCCGTAGCGCCGAACGCCTGGGCCACCAGGCCCGCACTGTCGGCGTCGAGTGCCAGATTGTCGAGGCCGATACGGCCGTGCCGGGTGCACTCGACGGAGTTCTCAAATCCGGGGACGTCGTCCTCACCACCGTCGGCCCGTTTGTCGACCTCGGCCGCCAAGCCGCCCGCAGCGCGGCACGCGCGGGTGCGGTGTATCTGGATTCGACCGGCGAACCGCCGTTTGTCGACTGGATGTTCCGCACCGTCTCCGATGACGCAAAAGCCAGCGGCGCACTGCTCATCCCGGCTTTCGGTTACGACTACGTCCCCGGCAATGTCGCCGGCTGGCTGGCCGCGCGTGAGGGGGGCGAGCACGCCGCCGCCGTCGAGGTGGGCTATTTCCTGTGGCGCTACGTCGCCGGCGCGGCCAACCCGTACCGTCGGCCCTCGCAGCGCGAAATGATGTCCACAGCCACCACCCCCGGCACCCGCCAGTCGCTGGTGCAGGTCCTGGGTACACCGTCGTTCGCCTACCGCGCGAACACCGGCGACCCGTTCGGTCTCACGGTCGAACGCACGGGTGCCAATCTGCTGAAATTCGACATGGCGGGCCAAACGCACACCGCGATCACGATCGGAGGATCCGAACACTTCGGCCTGCCCGAGGTGCTGCCGCACCTGCGCCGCGTCGACGTCGGTCTCGGCTGGTTTGGCGCGGCCGCCACACCGATCCATTACGCGAGCCGATTCGGCGGTCCATTGACCACGAACCGCATTGTGCGCCGCATAACGGCAACACTGGCCCGGCATCTGCCCTACGCCGAGCAGCTGCCGACCCTGCCGACCCGCATCAGCGCCGCCGCCCGCACCCGCGACAGCGCCGGCAACATCCTGTCGGAACTGATCATCGATGCGCCCGGCCCCTACGAGCTGACTGCCGACCTGCTCGCCCGCGCAGCGCTGCACTTCGCCACCGGCACAGACCACCCCGCCGGTGTGCACGGCCCACTCGTCGCGCTAGGCCCCGACACACTCGTCGCCCTCGGCGAACAATGCGGGCTCGCGGTGCGACCGGACAAGCCCCGCCGATGACCCGAAAGATGGATGGCGCAGCGTGACCGAGAGTGTCCTTGTCGCGGTCCGCGGCCAGATCGGCTACGTCACGTTGAATCGCCCGACGAGTACACCGGGCTCGATTTCGCGATGCTGCGCGCCCTGGTCGCAGCGGCCAAACAAATCAACGAGGACCGCGATGTAAGGGCAGTCCTGCTACAGCCCGCCGGGCAGGCGTTCTGCACCGGCCTGGATTTCGCGGTGTTCCGCGACGAGTCCATGCTCAGCCAGCCGCGGGCGGCCGATAAATGGCTGGGACGGCGAACAAAGCTGTTCCGGGAAGCGGTCTGAGTCTGGCGCCGCCTGCCCGTGCCGGTCATCGCCGGCGTCGACGGATACTGTTACGGCGCCGGTTTCCAGCTCGCGTTGGCCGCCGACTTCCGCTACACCACACCGGATTGCGAATCCTCCATCATGGAGGGCAAATTCGGCCTCATCCCGGACATGACCGGTTCAGTGGCGCTGCGCGAGCTCGTCACATCTCGTTCGCCAACGAGTACCTGAAGGAGCACGTTCCACAATTGACGCGTAAACGGGGGGCCGATCCCACATGTTTGTCAAGGTATCGGTCGTTTGCAAGGCTCTACCTCATGAGTCGAGGCGTCCCAATCGTCGCCGCTGGAGTGCTCAACTACGGGCGGCGGTGGCACGAGCACAATACCCGGCGGCGCCAACTCATTCTCGATGCAGCATTAGCGCTTCTCGAGGAAGCGCCGGCGGGCGTCGAGCCCACGGTGCGCAACATCGCCCAGCGTGCGGGACTGGCTAAGTCGGTGGTGTATCGGCAGTTCGACGGGCGCGACGACTTGTTCGCGTGGATGCGTTCTTACATGACCGATCGGTTCGCCGACTCGCTCGACGCTCAACTCGACTTGTCCAAGGGGTCAGGCGCCGATGTGGTCACGCGCACCATCTCGGCCGTGGCAGATTTCATGGCCGCGCACCCTCGGTGGATCGACCTGGCCCGTAGGGGGCCGCGGCATGACGACCCCTCTGGCGTGGATGCACTGACCAGCGTCAAGCGTCGGATTGCCGGGCGCGCCAAAGAGTTGCTCGATGCGATTGCGGCATCGGTTCATATCGAACCCGAGGTCGTGGCGTCCATTCCCAATGCAGTCGTGTCGATGGTGGAGGGTGCGTTGAGCGAGCACCTCCAAGACCCGGATCCGCCGCGCACGCTGCCGCAGATAGTTTCGGATTTGTCCGCTTACACCTGGTACCTGATCGCCGGCGCGGCGCGCGGCGCCGGACTAGAAGTCGACCCGACCGCAGAAGTATCGACGATGCTGTCCCGCTTGGCAGATCAGGTGGCCAACCGTGATCACGCCACGTAGTGGGAACGGTCGGGTTCGCCCCGGTATCGGGAAAAATCTCCGTACACACCCAACTTCTTCCACTGCATCGCGGCGATCGGATTCATCATGCCGAGTTCGCCGGCGTGCGTTCGCGTGTCACGCAGGTAACCGGCGAGCAGGCGACGGCCGGTTGCACCGTTCCAGAAGGCTTCCCGGACGACCTGGCGCGGGATGTCGAATTGCTTCACCATGTTCGGGTGCGGCGCCATGATCTGAGTGACCACGTATCGCAACCATAACGGCGCCAGGATGGAGTAGAACCCCCGGCGCCACCGCGACAACCGCGGGTAGTACTGCCGGACGTACTCCATCGCGAACGAGATATGCCGCGCCTCCTCAGCAACGTGAATCTCCATGGTGCGCAAGACGACCGGCGGCAGATCTGCGTCCGACCGCAGCACCTGTTTCTGGTGATGATCAATGGGTTCTTCGCCCCCCAGAATCCCGAAGAACATCGCGACGGGAAGCATTCCGCCGATCAGCCCGATCAGTGGTGAGAGTCGGCGAAACCACGGCCGCATGCCGGGCACGTCGGCGCCGATGCGGTTGACCGCTTCTTGGAACATCTGGATGTGGTTGCACTCTTCGGTGATCTCGTGCAGGCAGTATCGAAACTCGGGTGAGTTATTGGGCAGCTTGGCCAGGTACTGCATCATTGCCCGGATCAACATCGTCTCGAAGGCCGCCCCGACCTTGACGGTGTTGGAGATCGACAACCTGCCGAGCTCGATCAGAAGCTGCAGCGGCAACGACTGGTACCACGACGTCTCACCCAAGGAATCGCGTTGCGTATCGAGGACCCAACGCGGATCGTCGGGGTCGACCATCATCTCGGCCGAGTCCCACTCGATGTCAAGGTGGGGATCGAAGTGACGTCGCACCGATCCCTCCGACAGAATCTGCAATGTCTGCAGGTATTCCTCGCTCACCGGTTGCCTATCGAGAAGTTTCTCCCGTAGCACCTGACCGTCTCCATCCGCATGCGGTGAACTGGTGAACCCAATTTAATGGGACAGAGGGTCCCATTGCAAGGGTCCGCGCCCGGACTCAAGCGGTCGTGAGGGTCGAGGAGTGTCTGACTGTGCCCGCAGACCATGGTGGGCGTGATGGCGTGTCCGCACGGGCGGTGCTCGAGAACGAGTGGGGGCCTTCCTGGCCGGCGTTCATTCACCTCATGGGCTGATCGGTCATTGTGGTTAGGTTGTCGCCTGCTTGCCGGGGGCCTGGCGCCGGGCGGCGGCCGGTCGCGTGTGCTGTGCGACGAGGTCGGCGAGCAGTGCCCCGGTGCGCTGTAGTGGGACATCCGATTTGGTGGCCAGTGACATGATTACCGCGCCTTCGATCGCCGCGATGGTGGTGGTGGCCAGTTGCGCAGCGGTTTCGGCGGGGACGTTGGCCGCTTCGAGCCGGGTCGCCAGCAGGCATTCCCAGTCGGTGAACTGCTCGCCGGCGATATCGGCGGCGGCGGGGGCTTCGGCGCGGCCCAGGGCTGCGGCGACGATCGGGCACCCGGCGTCGAAGTCGCTGCCGGTCAGGATGTCCTTCCACAAGGCGACGAATGCCTCGACCGCCGAGACGGGGTCAGCCTCGGTGGCGAAGCCGCGGATCACCTCCGAGATCGCCTGACCCGCGGATTTGGCGGCGGCGGCGATCAGTTCCGCTTTCCCGCCAGGAAAATTGAGATAGACCGAGCGGCGGGCGATCCCGCTGTGCTTGAGCAGTTCGGCGATCCCAGTGCCGGCCACGCCGTTGCGCTGCAGCAACGCGATGGCACTGGCGATGAGCCGGTCGCGTGCCGCCATTGCCCTCACCTTTCCTCACGACCGGATTGATTGCAGTATACCGAGTAGTCTACTACCCTTCCGGGCAAGTAGACCAGACGGTATAGTCGAGGTTTCGCCGGGAGGTTTTCGCGGAGAAAGGTTAGGCCATGTCGACTTCGGGATGGGACGCGATCGTGGTCGGTTCCGGTTTGGGCGGGCTGTCGGCCGCCGCGCACCTGGCCGCCACCGGGCAGCGCACCCTGGTGCTGGAACGCTACGAGGTGATCGGCGGCAGCTCGCATGTGTTTCGGCGGCGCGGACGTTGGGAGGCCGACTGCGGAGTGCACTACATCGGTGACTGCGGTCCCGGCGGGCAGCTGCCGACGCTGTTTCACGGGCTGGGTCTCGATGACCGGATCCAGTGGCTGCCTCTGGATACGGGCGGTTTCGACACCATCGTCGGCCCGGATCTGCAGCTGCGGGTGCCGGCCGGTTGGGACGCCTACCTGGAGAACCTGCTGGCTACCTTCCCCGGCGAGGAGCGCGCCTTGCGCCGGTTCGTGGCGATCATGCGCCGCCTCGGGCACGGCATCGACCGCTCCGTGACGCCGTCATCGCGCGCGGCGATGCTGCGTTACGTACGAGCCTGCGGCCCGGCCGCCTCCTGGCTGGCGACGCCCTACATCGCCGTGCTGGCCGCCTGCGGGCTCAAGCCGCGCACGATCATGGCGCTGTCGGTGCAATGCGGGGCGCTAGCCGGGATCCCGCAAACCATGAGCACTATGGCGATGGCCGGCTTTTTTCAGAACTTCGTCGGCGACGGCGCCTACTACCCCCGAGGCGGGGGACAGATGTTGTCGGCGGCCTTCGCCGACGTCGTGCAAACCCACGGCGGGGCCGTCCGCACCGATGCCGAGGTGGACCGGATTCTTGTCGAGGCCGGCCGAGTGACCGGTGTGCGGCTGGCCGGCGGTGAGGAGATCCGCAGCCCGGTGGTGGTCAGCGACGCCGACATCATCCGCACCTACCGCGATCTGGTCGGCTATGAGCACCTGCCGTGGTCGCTGGCCACGCGGGCCAAGCGCTGGAAGATGTCGTGGCCGTTGATCAACGCGGTCTTCGGCGTCGAGATCGACGTCACCGACACCCCGAACTCCAACTTCTACGCCATCCCGAGCTGGGACGACACCACCTCACTGCTGCGAATGCACCGCATGACCTCCCAACTGCTGTTCGGCGCGGATCGCCGCGACCCCGTCGACTGGGCCAGCGACTTCGCGCGCCGCCAAGTCGGGTTCGTGCAATGCTCCACCCGCCGCGACCCGCACAACACGCGCAGCGCGCCGCCGGGCAACGCCACCATCGAGGTGCAGACCATCGCGCCCTCGAATCTTCGACTGTGGGGCGCCGACGGGA
>CAZPZQ010000202.1:0-6530 GCA_964590745.1 uncultured Mycobacterium sp.
GCGGCCACGGCGGGCAGGGCGGCGACAAGGGCCTGCACGGTGACAAGAGCACCGGCGGCCCCGGCGGGGCGGCCGGCAGCAAGGGCGGCACCGCGGGCGGTCCGGGCGCCGGCGGCAACAACAACGGCTCCGACGGCCAGGACGGAACCCCCGGCAACCCCACCGGCCCGTGACAGCCGGCTGAGCAGTAACACGACGACGGTCGTCGGGCCCGACAGGGGTCCGGCGGCCGTCGCCGTTGTGCGGGCCGGATAAGGTTAAGCGGGCGACCGGCACCGTGCACAACCTGGGCCCGCGGCGACGGCAGCGGCGGACCGACGGCCGCGGCAGAACGGGTTATCGCTGCGCACAGCGCTGCGCAGGCCCGTGAGAGAGCGCAGACGTTACCGCTCGGGAGCCGGTACGTAAATACGTATATTCCGTGAAATAACGCGCGTATTTCCGATGCTTCTTTATGGCGACCCTTCCTCAGAAACCGAAGCGATAAGACGACCGGCGGTTCATCGATGGTTGATCGTCGCCTGTCGGCGCGCGCAAAATGCGGTGTCGAGCCACCCGCCGGGCTGCGGGCGGGCCAGCGGTTGACTGGGAATTGCGCTGGGTCAGCGACCTATTCGGGAGAAACGCCGGCCCGTTCGGAGCCCGCCGCGGCGAGCGGATCCGCCGGCGCGACACGGTTCGACGCGGCTACGCCCGTACGCAGGACCTTTGATCAAATCCAGGTTTCTCTTTAGCACGCGATAGGTGAAGCACGACCTTAACGAGGACGGAATTCGTAACGCTGCAATAACGCGGCGCGTCCACCGCGCTCCGAGCGCAGCACAAGGGCGGGTTCACAGGAGATGGCTCGCAATCACGGTCCGAAGGGGAATCGCCAGGCGCGCAGGGCGCGTCGCAATCGGTGCTCGGCGCCAGTTCGGCGGCCGGCGCCCTTTTAGCGTTCGGCATGATGCCGCCGGCCTGTTCGATGTGGCGGATCTTCATCGATCCGTCGTCGTGGTCGACGCCGTTCGACGGCATCGATTGGGACTCCATTCTTCAGTCCGGCGGCCCAGGACAGCTTGTTCGACGGCCTGAGTCATTCGACGGTCAACGCCGCCGGCGCCGCAGACACGCTCGGTTTGGATGCCTCATGGGCCTCGTTCATGAGTGATGTGAACAACTGGGTGGTCAACAACTGGATCGGCATCGGCACCGACCTCGGTGACTATGTCGACAGCCAGACCCTCAATCCGTTAACTGCGGCGTGGACGTCGGCGGACAGTTGTGGGTTTATCTGCAACGGCATCGACGGCACCCAGGCCGGCCCGGACGGCTAGGACGGTGGCCCGGCGGGCACGGCGGCAACGGTGGCCGGGGCGGCGGTCAGGGCACCGACGACGGCAACCCCGGAGCGGGCGGCACCCCCGGTGGCGTCGACGGCTCCAACGGCAACAACGGCCAGCACGGCAGCCCCGCTGGTCCGTAGCAGCCAGCCGCGCAGCAACACGACGACGGTCGTCGGGTACCGCAAGGACCCGGCGGCCGTCGCCGTTTGCGCGGCGAGCGTGCGGGTCGGTACACCAACCCCCCGGTCGAGGCGCACCCACCCGCACGCTGGCGGCACCGACCAGAACACCGTCGCCCTAAGCGCGCCAATCGACCGTCGACCGTGAATGTCCCGACGCGACACGCCGGGCCACGTCGGCGGATCCGCCCTCGCCAGCACTTGCCAGGGGCAGCGTCACCGGCTCCCGGTTCGCATCAGTTAGTCGGTGTCGGGCGCTCCGGCCGGGCTCGGATAAATCCGCACCATGTGCTTGGGCCCGCGACCAACAGTCAGAAGCGAGGCGGCGGTGCCTCTCGGTCGACACCAACATCGTGTGCAGTACCCGCAAAACCCGGGTTGTCCGGAACACCCCGCCGCGCTCAGCGATGGGCGACACGGCTGACTCCGGTGCAGCTCTGCTGCCGTTCCGGCCGGCGCGGGTGGCCGACGCTGGCGAAGTCGTCCACCCCCGTCGGTGCCGCCCGGTACCGTGTGGCTATGTCCGATCAGGACGGCGTCCAGCGCACGGCCCAGGCAGTGGAGCTACTTCGACGGCACGGCGCGGTGTCCGCATACCTGCACCGCAGCCGTGCTACGCGGGCAGCCCGCTCAGCGTCCGACATCGATGGCGCAGCCTCTTTCCACGGGCAGCCGCCGCGAGCCTTCGACGTTCTGCTGCCTGCCGGTGTCGGCCCGCTGGTCCTCAACAGCGCCGCCCTCGACCTGGCCGGGCGGGTGGCGCTGCAGGGACAGTTCTTGGTCGAACCGGATCGCCACGCTCGGGTGGCCTGGGAAGCGACGACCGGCAAGATCGACTTCGGCGAGTTGCCGCGAATGAAGCGTGCTCACCGGGACTTCGCCGAAGCGATACGGCGCCGTGGCGGGCCGGCCGGTCCGGTCCGACCAGCGGGTTCGCCAGAGCATCGGCCAGAAACCGGATCACGACCGTAAGGTTCGACCAGATGCCCGAGCAGACCACGCCCGCCGCCGCGCACACCATGGCCGAGTTGCTGCGCGAGCAGGCCGACCGTCACCAAGACAAGGTGGCGTTCAGCTTCCGCCCGGACGGCGACGACGAAGACAGCCGGCTGACCTACCGGGAGCTGGACCGCAAAGCCCGAGCGATCGCGGCCGGCCTGCAACAAGCCGGCGCCGCCGGGCAGCGGGTGTTGGTGATCTGCCGGCCGGGCCTGGACGGCATCGCCGGCATCTTCGGCTGCTTCTACGCCGGCGCGGTCGCCGTACCGGTGGACGACCACTGGATCTCCCAGCGGTTCGAATCCGTCGTGCCGGACGCCCAAGCCAGCATCGCGTTGGCCACCGCCAAGTCGGAAGAGAAGTGGCGGACCACCGTCGACGGTCTGCTCAACGGGCGAGCGCTGCGCTGGTTGCCGATGGACGTCGTCGCCGGCGACGCCGGGGACTGGGTGACACCCCGCATCGACCCGGGCTCGACCGCCATGCTGCAATACACCTCCGGTTCCACCGGAGCGCCGAAGGGCGTCATGCTCAGCCACCACAACCTGCTGCACAACCTGGCGGCCGGCGAACAAGCCTGGAACCCCGGCCTCGACGACCCGGTCTACGAAGCCCCGATCACCGGCGCGACCTGGCTGCCGCAGTACCAGCAGATGGGCCTGGTCGGCGGGGTGCTCGGCCTGGTGTACAGCGGCGGCACCGGCGTGCTGATGGCGCCGGGCTCGTTTTTGATGCGGCCGATGCGCTGGCTGCAGGCCATGTCCCGGTTTCGGGCCGCCGTCAGCGCCGCGCCGAACTTCGCCTACGACTGGTGCGTCAAACGCAGCACCGACGCCGAACGCGCCGCCCTGGATCTGTCGGCCTGGTCGCTCGCCGTGGTCGGCGGCGAGCCGGTGCGCGCCGACACCCTGCGGGCGTTCGCCGAGGCGTTCGCGCCGGCCGGTTTTCGGCCCGACGCGTTCCGCCCGGCCTACGGCCAAGCCGAGGTCACCCTCGGGGTGACCGGCGCGTCGGCTCCGGTGCGCCCGGTGATCGTCCACATCGACCGGACCGCCCTGGGGGAGAACCGCGTCGTCGACGCCGCCGCCGACGACCCGGGCGCGGCGGCGATCGTCGGGTGCGGGCGGCCGCAAGGCGACCACGAGGTGCTGATCGTGGATCCGGAAACCCACCAGCGCTGCGGTCCGGGAGAGGTGGGCGAGGTCTGGATCGCCGGCGAGAGCGTCGCGCAGGGCTACTGGGGAAAACCCGACCTGACCGAGCGGACCTTCCGGGCGCGCCTGGCCACCGGCGAGGGCCCCTACCTGCGCACCGGGGACCTGGCGTTCTGGCGCGACGGCGAGCTGTTCGTCACCGGCCGCACCCAAGACCTGTTGGAGATCAGCGGCTACAAGCACTACCCCAACGACATCGAGGCCACCGTGCAGGCCTGCCACCCGGCGCTGTTACCCAACCGCGGCGCGGTGTTCACCGTCACTCCCAAAGGCGAAGCCGAACGGCTGGTGGTGGTCCAAGAAGTGCAGCGCAACCGGGTCGATCCGGCCGAGCTGCCCGGCATCATCGAGGCGGTGCGGGCCGCGGTCACCGAGCACCACGGTGTCGAGACCCATGACGTGGTGCTGGTCAAGCCGATGCGGATGCCCACCACGCCGACCGGCAAAATCCAGCGCAGCCAATGCCGTCAGCAATTCCTGGACGGCGAGCTGGACGTGGTGACCGACTGGCACGCGCCGCCGGTGCAGCTCGACGCACACACCAAGCAGGTGCGGCAGGGGGTGGCGCTCGGCCTGGGCGCGCTGATCCTCGGCGCCCTCAAGGCCAAGCGACAGCAGCAACAAGACCGGGGCTGAGCGCCGTCGGATTGTGAGCGTGGAATGGCCGCTGGACCTACCGATGTGTGCTCTGTGGCGATGTAAAAGCCATGTACGATTCGCACCCAGGTGCACTTACCCGACCGGCTGTACCGTGACGCCAAGCGGGTCGCCCGCGAGCAGGAAGTGACGCCGGCCGAGGTGGTTCGTCGCGGGCTCGAGCACATGGTCCGGATCTATCCGAGCCGCGCTGCGGCGCCGGACCGTTGGCAGCCGCCCCCACCGCGTCGGCTCGGCGCCTTCCGGGTGTCCGAAGACGCGTGGCGCGAGCTCGCCAACCAAGGCTGAGGCGCCCGTGCTGTCCGTCGACACCGACGTCTTGCTGTACGCGCAAAACCAGGACTGCCCCGAACACGACGCTGCCGCCGGTTTCCTCACCGACTGCGCCGGCCGTGCCGACGTCGCGGTCTGCGAGCTTGTGCCGATGGAGTTATATCAATTACTGCGCAACCCGGCCGTGGTGACTCGGCCGCTGGACGCCCCCGAGGCGGCGGAAGTGTGCCAGACGTTTCGGCGCGCTCATCGAGAACGCCCCGGTGATGACCGACGTCTGGGCGATGGCAGGCACACCGGGTATTGCCCGCCGGCGGCTCTGCGATGCTCGGCTGGCGCGGACCCTGCGCCACCACGGCGTCGACGAGTTCGCCACCCGAAACGTCAACGATTTCGGCGGCTTCGGTTTCTCGCGGGTGTGGGATCCGACAACGCCGCACGGCTGAGGGCCACGGACCGTCGCCGTTGAGTGTGGTTTGGTCGCCCTGACGGGCTTGCCGGGTTGCGACCTGCGGGAGCCACCATGCGCCGCACCACGGCGGCGACACTCCCGCAGAGATCCCAGGTGATATCGGCCTTGGACACACCCCCTGCCCGGCCCGGGCACGCGCGCGAACCCCGGCGCTGCGGCCCGGTGGCCGTCGTCGCCAATCCCCGTCATCCCCCATCCCACGGATTTGTCGCTGAAAGGCGGGCGCACGTCCATAGGGTTGCGTTCCGGTGAAAGCTGGCCGTGGCCGGCCAGGTTGTGGTCGAGCGAACCCACCACCGCCCGGTCGTGGCCGTTGAGTGTGCGCCCAGGGCGAGGTGACGCGTTGGGTGTGCGCTCAGGGCGGGATTCGGGCGGATTTTCCGCCGTGGGCGCACGCTCAACGTCCGACGACGCCGATACGGGCCGGGACCGGGGCGGCGGCTGGCGGATCCCCCCACGTACTCACCGGCCTGGCGCCGAGCACGGCTGCGCCGTCGCCCTGGAGCCTGCGCGGCCCGCGCATGCCGCCCCCGCGCCGCGGAATTAACCGCAGCATGGTAACGAGAATTCGCAGCAGAGGCTGAGTGCACGATTCGGACCAGAACCGCCCGAGATAACGGTGCGGGCTGGGCGCCACCGCAGCGCCGGCCCAACGCAAACAACGGGACGAATCCGGCCGCTACGCTCGCGGTTTCCCTGGCATCGCGGCCCCGCTGGCGTCCGCGACCATCGCCGCCGGGCGTGAATTCCCGATTCGCGGCCCGCGCGTTGACCGGGTATGACAACGCTTGTTAACTTGAACGTTTGCTGAGAAAATCCTAGCGATCAAGGTCAACCGAGCGGAAGGCTATCGCCATGTCTCGTCGGCACCGCGGGCTCGAAGAGAACCATCGCACCAGCGGCAGGCAGGTTCGACGCCGCCGCCGCGCCCTGGGTAGCGCCAGCGCCGCCGGCGCGTTCTTGGCGTTCGGCATGGCGCCGTTGGCCGCCGCGCCGGCCGCGCACGCCGACGACTTCGGTCTGCTGGATCTGATCGACCCGTCGACGTGGAGCACCCCGTTCGATGGCATCGACTGGGCGTCGTTTATCGACCCGGCCGCCTGGGCCAGCGTGGCTGACACCTTGACTGCGAGCTCCACGTGGGATGCCGCGCTGCACGACCTGACGGCGTATGCCGCGGCCGACGGGCCGTTCCCGGCCGCCGTTGATCAGTCGAGCTGGAGTTTCGCCAACGTCAACTGGTGGATGCCGTTCGGCGACGGGACCACCGGCGCCGACGGCACCGGCCCCGCCGGCGGCGGGGTGCTCGGCACCGGCGGCGCCGGGGTGGACGGCGGCCACGGCGGGCAGGGTGGCCTGTTCGGCGGCAACGGCGGCGCCGGCGGCCTCGGGGTGGCCGGCGTCAACG
>CAZPZQ010000203.1:0-6467 GCA_964590745.1 uncultured Mycobacterium sp.
GATCGAGTACGCCGAGGTGTCGATCACCCGCCGGATGTTCCGCGACGGGGCCAGTGAATACGAAATCAACGGCAGCAGTTGCCGTTTGATGGACATCCAGGAACTGCTCAGCGACTCTGGGATCGGCCGCGAGATGCACGTTATCGTCGGGCAGGGCAAGCTCGCCGAGATCCTGGAGTCACGGCCGGAGGATCGGCGGGCGTTCATCGAAGAAGCCGCCGGTGTACTCAAGCATCGCAAACGCAAAGAGAAGGCGGTCCGCAAGCTGGACGCCATGTCGGCGAACCTGGCTCGGCTCACCGACCTGACCACCGAGTTGCGCCGCCAGCTCAAACCACTGGGCCGCCAGGCCGAGGTGGCCCGGCGGGCCGCCACCATCCAGGCTGATCTGCGCGATGCTCGGCTGCGGCTGGCCGCCGATGACCTGGTTACCCGACAGGCCGAACTGAGCGGCACCGCTGATGCCGAGGCGACATTGCGGCACCAGCATGATGAGGTCACCGCCCGGCTGGCGGTGGCCGCAGAGGAGCTGACCGCCAACGAGGCAGCGGTGGCTACCCTGACCCAGCGCGGTGAAGCGGCGCAGCAGACCTGGTTTCGGCTGTCGGCGCTGGCCGAACGGGTCAGCGCCACGGTGCGGATCGCCGGAGACCGCGCTGCGCGGCTCGACGACGAGCCGCCCGGGGTCGGTGGCCCCGACCCGGATGCCCTGGACGCCGAGGCTGAGCAGGTCGCAGCGGCCGAAGAACAGCTGCAGCACGAGTTGACCGCGGCGCGGACCCGGCTGGAGGCGGCCCGCGGCGAACTGACCGAACGCGAGCGCCGTGCCGCCGAAGCTGAGCAGGCACACCTGGCGGCGGTGCGCGCCGAAGCCGACCGACGGGAGGGATTGGCCCGGCTGGCCGGCCAGGTGGAAACCGTGCGAGCTCGAGTCGAGTCGATAGACGCCCATGTGGCGCAGCTGTCGCAGCGGATCGAGGAGGCGGCTGCGCGCGCCCAACAGGCCCAGACGGAGTTCGAAACCCTGCAGAGCCGCGTCGGCGAGCTAGACCAGAGCGAGGTCGGTCTCGATGAGCAGCACGAGCGGACGGTGGCGGCGTTGCAGCTGGCCGACGAGCGGGTCGCCGAGTTGCAGGCTGCTGAGCGCGGCGCCGAGCGTCAGGTGGCATCGCTGCGGGCTCGTATCGAGGCGCTGTCACTGGGGTTGGAACGCAGGGACGGCGCCGCGTGGTTGGCCGAACATCATCGTGGCTCTGGGCTTTTCGGTTCGATCGCGCAGTTGATCAAGGTGCGCCCGGGATATGAGGCGGCGCTGGCCGCGGCGTTGGGCGCGGTCGCCGACGCGGTGGCGGCGGAGAACTTCGGTGCGGCCCGCTCGGCGGTGACCGCGTTGAAAAACGCCGACGGTGGGCGGGTGGCCATCGTGCTGGGGGACTGGCCGGCAGCCGGTGATCCGGTGCGCACAACGACGTTGCCCGACGGAGCCGCTTGGGCGCTGGACCTGATCGACGCACCGACGCGGCTGCGCGGTGCGATGGACGCGATGCTGTCAGACGTCGCCGTGGTGGCCGACCTGCCCGCCGCGTTGGACCTGGTTGCTGCCCAGCCCCGGTTGCGCGCGGTGACCGTAGACGGCGATCTGGTTGGCGCCGGCTGGGTCAGCGGCGGGTCGGACCGTAAGCCAACCACATTGGAGATCACCAGCGAGATCGACACCGCCCAAGCCGAGCTGGCCGACGCCGAAGTCCAGGTCGGCCAACTCAGCGCGGCATTGTCGGGTGCGCTGGCCGAGCAGGCGGCCCGGCAGGACGCCGCCGAGCAGGCGTTGGCCGCGCTGAACGAATCCGACGCCGCCATCGCCGCAACCTATGACCGGTTGGGTCGGCTCGGTCAGGACGCTCGGTGCGCCGACGCCGAGTGGCGTCGCCAACTGCAGCAGCGCCAAGAATTGGAAGACGGCCGCGCGCAGACGGTCGCCGAACTCAGCGAGCTGGAAACCCGGCTGAGCAACGCGCGACATAGTGAAACCGCGGCCGAGGTCCGGCCGGTGGACCGCCAGCAGATGGCTGCCGCGGCCGAGGCGGCCCGGGCCACCGAGGTGGAGGCTCGATTGACGGTGCGAACGGCCGAGGAACGCGTCAATGCCGTTCGCGGGCGGGCTGACTCACTGCGCCGTGCTGCGGCCGCCGAGCGGGAGGCGCGGCGGCGTGCCGAGCGGGTCCGGTTAGCTCGCGCGCATGCGGCCGCCGTCGCGGCCGCGGTCGCCGATGCCGGCCGGCTGCTGGCCGATCGACTCAGCCGAGCGGTAGCGGCCGCAGCCCAGACCCGTGACGCGCTGATGACGGAACGCCAGCAGCGTTCCACCGCGATGGCGAGTGTTCGCGAGGAAGTGGACACGCTGAACGCCCGCATCGCTACGCTGACCGACGCGCTGCACCGCGACGAGGTGGCCAAAGCGCAAGCGGCGTTGCGTATCGAGCAGCTGGAGCAGACCGTGCTTGAGCAGTTCGGAATCGCCCCGGAGGACCTGGTCGTCGAGTATGGCCCGCAGGTGGCGTTACCGCCGACGGAACTGGAGCTGACTGAATACCAGCAGGCCCGCGATCGCGGGGAGCAGGTCAGCGCGCCCGCTCCGATGCCGTTTGACCGGCCCAGCCAGGAGCGCCGAGCCAGCCGTGCTGAACGCGAACTGGCCGAACTGGGCCGGGTCAACCCGCTGGCACTGGAAGAGTTCGCTGCCCTGGAGGAGCGCTACAACTTTTTGGCCACCCAACTCGAGGACGTCAAGGCAGCCCGGAAGGACCTGTTGGATGTGATCGCTGACGTCGATGGTCGCATCCTGCAGGTATTCAGCGAGGCGTACGCCGACGTGGAGCGGGAGTTCCGCGACGTGTTCGCCGCACTGTTCCCCGGTGGTGAAGGCCGGCTGCTGCTGACCGACCCGGACGACTTGCTGACCACCGGGGTGGAGGTGGAGGCTCGTCCACCCGGCAAGAAGATCAAGCGGCTCTCGCTGCTGTCCGGCGGCGAGAAGTCGCTGACCGCGGTGGCGATGCTGGTGGCGATTTTCCGGGCCCGCCCGTCCCCGTTCTACGTGCTCGACGAGGTCGAGGCGGCGCTGGACGACACGAACTTGCGCCGACTGCTCGCGCTGTTTGAGATGCTGCGAGCCCAGTCGCAGCTGATCGTCGTCACCCATCAAAAGCCGACCATGGAGGTGGCCGACGCACTCTACGGCGTGACGATGCGTGACGACGGCATCACCGAAGTCATCTCCCAGCGGATGCGGGGACAGCAGCTGGTCGCCAGCTCGTCGTGAGCAGCCGAGCCGGGGCGCGCCCTGATTTCGCCGACGCTCCTGCAACAATGGCCGCGTGTCGTCCGAAGCGCTGTGGATCATTGCCGCGGTCATCGCCGCGATGGTTGCCATCGGCGTGCTGGTGCTGGGCTTCCTGCGCTATCGGCGGCGACAGATCAGATTGTCGGCTGAACGAGGTACCGGCATCGTCGACCGCTCCGGCGGCTACACCGCGTCCTCTGGAATCACGTTCAGCCAGACTGTCGACGCCGAGCGGCTGCCAGCGGTGGGCGACGACGCAACCGTTCCGCGCGACGCGCCGAAGCGGCCGATCGCCGATGTCCAACTGCCCGAACCCGATACCGGAGTAGCGCCCAAGCCGGCCGCACCGCAGGCAGAGCCGGCCGCAGCGAAACCCGGGCCGGCTACGCCAGAAATCGAAGCGATCGCCCCGCCGGACGGACGGTTGCAACGTCTGCGCGGGCGGCTGGCGAAATCCCAGACTGCGCTCGGTCGCAGCGTGCTCGGGCTGCTCGGTGGCGGCGACCTGGACGAGGACTCGTGGCAAGAAGTCGAGGACACCCTGCTGATCTCGGATCTGGGCTCGGTCGTCACCGAATCGGTGGTCACACAGTTGCGCAGCAGGCTGGCCAGCAGCACGGTGCGGACCGAAGCCGATGCCCGCGCGGTGCTACGCGAGGTGTTGATCGGCGAACTGCAGCCCGGCCTGGACCGATCGATCCGGGCACTGCCGCATGACGACCACCCGTCGGTGCTGCTGGTGGTGGGGGTCAACGGCACCGGTAAAACCACCACGGTGGGCAAGCTGGCACGGGTGTTGGTGGCCGACGGGCGGCGGGTCGTGCTGGGTGCGGCCGACACCTTCCGGGCCGCGGCCACCGACCAGCTGCAGACCTGGGCGACGCGGGTGGGCGCCGAGGTGGTCCGAGGCGCCGAGGGCGCCGACCCCGCCTCGGTCGCCTTCGACGCCGTCGACAAAGGCATTGCCGACGGCGCCGATGTCGTCGTCATCGACACCGCGGGCCGACTGCACACCAAGGCCGGGCTGATGGATGAACTGGGCAAGGTCAAGCGGGTGGTGACCCGGCGTGCCGCGGTCGACGAGGTGCTGCTGGTCCTCGATGCCACCGTCGGCCAGAATGGCTTAGCGCAGGCCCGGGTGTTCGCCGATGTGGTCGACATCACCGGGGTGGTGTTGACCAAGCTGGACGGAACCGCCAAGGGCGGCATCGTCTTCCACGTCCAGCAGGAGTTGGGGGTTCCGGTCAAGCTGGTCGGACTCGGCGAAGGCCCCGATGATTTGGCGCCCTTCGAGCCGGCCGCTTTCGTCGACGCGCTGCTCGGCTGACCTTCGCTCGATCATGGGAAAGGGCTGACCCGATGAAACTGGTCACCGCGATCATCAAGCCATCCACCCTCGCCGACGTCACGGCCGGCCTGCGCCAGGCGGGTGTGGCGGGAGTGACGGTCAGCGACGTGCGTGGGCACGGCCGTCAACAGGGCCACACCGAAACCTACAGCCACACCGAGCAGACCGTTGATTTCGTGCCCAAGACGCGGATTGAAGTGATCGTCGACGACGCCGCTGCCGACCAGGTCATCGATGTCATCGTGCACGCTGCGCGTACCGGAAAAATCGGTGACGGCAAGGTCTGGGTCACCCCGGTCAGCACTGTCGTTCGGGTTCGCACCGGCGAACGCGGACCCGATGCGGTCTGATCGCTGCTGCGGTCGCCCTCCACGTTGATCGTGCGTCCTGGGCGGATTTTCGTCGCTACTGCCGCCGTGGTCGCACAGTGAACGCCGTCAGTGCACAGTCAACCCACCGGGCCACCAGCGGCGCGCGGTCAAACCATTAGGCTGGCTGGCGTGTTCGAATCGCTCTCCGACCGGCTGACCGGAGCCCTGCAGGGGCTGCGCAGCAAGGGCCGGTTGACCGATGCCGACATCGACGCCACCACCCGGGAGATCCGGCTCGCGCTCCTGGAAGCCGACGTGTCGCTGCCGGTGGTGCGCGCCTTCATCGGCCGGATCAAGGAGCGCGCCAAAGGCGCTGAGGTGTCTGGTGCGCTCAACCCGGCCCAGCAGGTCGTCAAGATCGTCAACGAGGAACTCATCGGCATCCTCGGTGGCGAGACCCGTCAGCTCACCTTCGCCAAAACCCCACCCACCGTGGTCATGCTGGCTGGCCTGCAAGGCTCCGGAAAGACCACGCTGGCCGGCAAGCTGGCCACCTGGCTGCGCGGCCAGGGGCACACACCGCTGCTGGTGGCCTGCGATCTGCAGCGGCCCGGCGCGGTGAACCAGTTACAAATCGTCGGAGAACGCGCCGGTGTGAGCGTGTTCGCGCCCCATCCCGGCGTCTCCGCGGCGGGTGACGCCGAGGCCGCCCCCGGCGACCCGGTGCCCGTTGCAGCGGCCGGCCTGGCCGAGGCGAAAGCCAAACACTTCGACGTGGTCATCGTCGACACCGCCGGCCGCCTGGGCATCGATGAAGAGTTGATGGCCCAGGCCGCTGCCATCCGGGCGGCTATCGACCCCGACGAGGTGCTGTTCGTCCTGGACGCGATGGTCGGTCAGGACGCGGTGAGCACCGCGGACGCGTTCCGCGAAGGAGTGGGCTTCACCGGCGTGGTGCTGACCAAATTGGACGGCGATGCCCGCGGCGGCGCCGCGCTGTCGGTCCGCGAAGTCACCGGTGTTCCGATTCTTTTCGCCTCGACCGGGGAAAAGCTGGCGGACTTCGACGTCTTCCATCCCGATCGGATGGCTAGCCGCATCCTGGGCATGGGCGATGTGCTGAGCTTGATCGAACAGGCCGAACAGGTCTTCGATGCCCAGCAGGCCGAGGCCGCGGCCGCCAAAATCGGCTCCGGCGAGCTGACCTTGGAAGATTTCCTCGAGCAGATGTTGGCGATCCGCAAGATGGGCCCGATCGGCAACTTGCTGGGTATGCTGCCCGGCGCCGGCCGGATGAAAGACGCGCTGGCCGCCGACGACGACAGTCACATGGACCGACTGCAGGCCATCATCCGCGGGATGACGCCGGCCGAACGGGCCGATCCGAAGATCATCAACGCCTCCCGGCGGCTGCGTATCGCCAACGGTTCCGGGGTCGCAGTGTCGGAGGTCAATCAGTTGGTCGACC
>CAZPZQ010000204.1:0-6416 GCA_964590745.1 uncultured Mycobacterium sp.
GGAACTCCATGAGCCGCACCAGGTCCCCGACCGCGACGGCCTCCTCGACCAGCGAAGCCAATATCCGCGGGGTGGACACCGCCACGTCCACGCCCCAGGCCTCGGTGAACAGCCACTCGTTGCGCGGATCGTTGACCCGGGCCACCACCCGGGGCACGGTGAATTCGGTTTTGGCCAGCAGGCTCAGCACGACGTTGGCCTTGTCGTCACCGGTGGCGGCGATCACCACGTCGAAATCCTCAAGATGCACCGACTCCAGCAAACTCAGTTCACACGCGTCGCCGAGCTGCCACTCGGCATCGGCGATGGCGTCGACGTCGACGTGCTCGGGGTTACGTTCGATCAGGGTCACTCGGTGGCCGTTGTCGAGCAGTTCGCGGGCAATGGAGCGTCCGACGGCACCGGCGCCGGCGATCATGACTTTCACTTGCGCCGGTCCCCGGTATCGAGATCGTCGCTCGGCGGCAACGCCGCGATGGCCATCGCCTCGGCGGCCCGCCCGGACACCGCGACGACGTACACCTGGTCGCTGGCCTGAATGACGGTTTTGGGCTCGGGCAGGATGCCGGTGCCGAACCGGATCAGGAACGCCACCCGTGCATCAGTGGCTGCTTCCAGCTCGGTGACCCGATGGCCGATCCAGTCTTCGTGCAGGGCCACCTCGGCGACGGCGACGGTGCCAGTCGGGTCACGCCACTTGGTGGTCTCGGTTTCCCGGGTCAGGGCATTGAGCAAGCGATCGGTGGTCCACGGCACGGTGGCGATGGTGGGGATGCCGAGCCGCTCGTACACCGCCGCCCGCTTGGCGTCATAAATACGCGCGACGACGCGCGGCACACTGAACGTTTCGCGGGCCAGCCGCGCGGCGATGATGTTGGAGTTGTCGCCGGATGACACGGCAGCGAACGCGCCGGCGTCCTCGATGCCGGACCGCAGCAGTACGTCGCGGTCGAATCCCATGCCCAGCACTCGCTCGCCGGTGAACTCCGGGCTGAGCCGGTTGAAGGCGGTGCTGTCGCGGTCGATAACAGCGACGTCGTGACCGATCCGGGATAGCCCGTCGGCCACCGAGGCGCCCACTCGGCCGCACCCCATCACTACTACCCGCACCTAGACGGTCCTTTCGGCTGCATCGTGGTTGTTTCGGTGAACGCTACCGTCAGCGCTCGGTGGGCTTACCCTTGGCTCTCGTGTCCAAACTTTCGACCGCCACGCGTCGGCTGGTTTTGGGCCGGCCGTTCCGCAGCGACCGGCTGAGCCACACGCTGCTGCCTAAGCGCATCGCTCTGCCGGTGTTCGCCTCGGATGCGCTGTCATCGGTGGCCTACGGCCCGGAAGAGGTCTTCTTGGTGTTGTCGGTGGCGGGCATCGCCGCTTACCAAATGACCCCGTGGGTCGGTTTAGCGGTGGCGGCGGTGTTGCTCACGGTGGTGGCCAGCTACCGACAGAATGTGTACGCCTATCCGTCCGGCGGTGGCGACTACGAAGTGGTGACCACCAACCTCGGTGCCAATGCGGGCTTGACGGTGGCCAGCGCACTGATGGTCGATTATGTGCTCACCGTGGCGGTTTCGATCTCGTCAGGGGTAGCCAACATCGGTTCAGCGG
This sequence comes from uncultured Mycobacterium sp., assembly GCA_964590745.1. Classification (GTDB taxonomy): domain Bacteria; phylum Actinomycetota; class Actinomycetes; order Mycobacteriales; family Mycobacteriaceae; genus Mycobacterium. Next base: position 1,609 of record CAZPZQ010000204.1, read on the forward strand.
TGCCGTTCGTCTCTGAGCACAAAGTGGCCTTCGCGGTGGGCACCGTGGTGGTCGTCGCCGGGGCGAACCTGCGCGGAATCCGCGAGTCGGGAACCGCGTTCGCTTTCCCGACGTATGCGTTCATGATCGGCGTGTACATCATGCTCGGCTGGGGTTTGTTCCAGATCTATGTGCTGGGCCACCCCCTGCAGGCCGAGTCGGCGGCCTTCAAGATCCATTCCGCGCACGGCGAGGTGGTCGGCTTCGCGCTGGTTTTTCTGGTGGCGCGGTCGTTTTCGTCCGGATGTGCCGCCCTGACCGGTGTTGAGGCAATCAGCAACGGGGTGCCGGCGTTTCGCAAGCCGAAGTCGAAAAACGCTGCCACCACGCTGCTGATGCTCGGCATTATCGGGGCGACGCTGTTGATGGGGATTATCACGCTGGCCCAAAAGACCGGGGTGAAGGTCGCCAATCACCCAGAGCTGCAGCTGATCGGAGCGCCGCCGGGCTACCAGCAGAAGACCGTGGTCGCCCAGCTGGCCGAGACGGTGTTCCGGGGTTTCCCGCCCGGGCTGTGGATCATTGCCGGCGTTACCGCATTGATCCTGGCGTTGGCTGCCAACACCGCGTTCAACGGATTCCCGGTGCTGGGGTCGATTCTGGCCCAGGACGAGTACCTGCCCCGGCAATTGCATACCCGCGGCGACCGGCTGGCCTTCTCCAACGGGATCGTGTTCCTGGCCGTGGTCGCCATCGCGTTCATCGTGGCCTTCCGCGCTGAGGTGACCGCGCTGATCCAGCTCTACATCGTCGGCGTGTTCGTTTCCTTCACGTTCAGCCAGATCGGCATGGTGCGGCATTGGAACCGGTTGCTGCGCAGCGAAACCGACCCGCAGACCCGGCATACGATGCGGCGTTCCCGTGCGGTCAACACCGTCGGCTCGGTGATGACCGGGACGGTGCTGATCGTGGTGGTGGTCAGCAAATTCGCCGCCGGCGCCTGGATGGCGGTGGTGGTGATGGCCGTACTGTTCGCGCTGATGAAGTTCATCCGCCGGCACTACCGGGCGGTCACCCGGGAGCTGGCCGAACAGGCCGCCGCCGAGGAAGATCAGGCTGTGTTGCCCAGCCGCAACCACGCCGTGGTGCTGGTGTCCAAGCTGCATCTGCCGACCCGGCGCGCGCTGGCATACGCGCGGGCCACCCGGCCGGACACGCTGGAGGCCGTCACGGTCAGCGTCGACGACGCCGAAACCCGTGCCCTGGTCCGCGACTGGGAAGACAGTGATATCACCGTGCCGCTCAAGGTCATCGCGTCGCCGTACCGTGAAGTCACCCGGCCGGTGCTGGATTATGTCAAACGGGCGGTGAAGGAGTCGCCGCGCACCGTGGTGACGGTGTTCATTCCGGAGTATGTGGTGGGCCACTGGTGGGAGCAGTTGCTGCACAACCAGAGTGCGCTGCGGCTCAAGACTCGGCTGCTGTTCATGCCGAACGTGATGGTGACGTCGGTGCCCTGGCAGCTCAATTCGTCGGAGCGACGCAAACAGCTGCAGCCGCACCTGGCACCGGGCGACACCCGGCGCGGGTTCCTGGAGTGATCGAGCTGGAATTGACGGTCGGCGCCCCGGCCAACGGCGGCAGCTGCGTAGCCCGCCATGACGGGCGGGTGGTGTTCGTCCGCTATGCGCTGCCCGGTGAGCGGGTCCGGGCGCGGGTGACCGCCCAGCGGGAATCGTACTGGCAGGCCGAGTGCGTCGAGGTCATCGAGGCGTCCGATGATCGGGTTGCCTCGCTGTGTCCGATCGCCGGGGTGGACGGTGCCGGGTGCTGCGATCTGGCGTTTGTCTCCCCGTCGGCCGCGCGGGCGTTGAAGGCCGAGGTGGTGGCCAACCAGTTGGAGAGGTTGGGTGGATACCGCTGGGCGGGGGAAGCCGAATCCCTTGGGGTTTCCGGTTCTTCGGGGTGGCGCACCCGGGTTCGCCTGGCGGTCGGCTCCGACGGACGTGCCGGTTTTCATCGCTACCACAGCGACGACCTGGTCACCGACCTGCGCTGCGGCCAGGTGCCGGCCGGGATGCTCGACGACCTGCCACACGAATTTCGGCCCGGTGACCAGGTGCACGTCGTCGTCGACGACGACGGGGTCCGGCACGTGGTCGTTGCCGGCCGCGGTCGGCGCCCCGTCGTTCTCGAGGGCGGCTATCACACACTGCAGCGGGTGGGGGAGCGTTCGTGGCGGCTTCCGGTGACGGCGTTCTGGCAGGCACACCGCGACGCCGCGGAGGTGTACAGCGGGTTGGTGGCGGACTGGGCACAGGCCGGCGCTGGCGGGGTCGCCTGGGATCTCTACGGCGGGGCGGGAGTGTTCGCCGCGGTGCTCGGCGAGGCGGTGGGGCGGTCCGGCCGGGTGGTCTCGGTGGACACCGCGCGGGCCGGGTCGGCGGCGGCGCGCGCGGCGCTGGCCGACCTGCCGCAGGTGCGGGTGGTCACCGACTCGGTGCGCCGCTCGCTGACCGCGCAGACTACCGCTGCTGATGTGGCCGTGTTGGATCCGCCGCGCTCCGGTGCCGGACGTGCGGTGATCGATCTGCTGGCCGACGCTAATGTGTCGCGAATCGTGCATTTCGGCTGTGAGGCAGCGGCTTTCGCACGAGATATCGGCTTGTATCGGGGGCGCGGTTACTCCGTCGAGCAGCTTCGGGTGTTCGACGCGTTCCCGCTGACCCACCATGTGGAGTGCGTGGCGCTGCTGGGTCGCTGAGGATGGATTCCGTCGATCGAGTTCGCGATGGCCAAATGTCGAGCCATCAACAGGCTGATTGTGAGGCTATGCATGCACGCATGCGATCGGTACCGCTGGGCGAGGCCAAGGACAAACTCTCCGCGCTTGTCGACGATGCGGAGACAACCCACGACATCATGACCATCACCAAGCATGGCCGCGCTGCGGCGGCGTTGATGTCGGCCGACGACCTGGAATCACTGCGGGAGACGATCTATTGGCTTTCGCAGCCCGGAATCCGCGGCGACGACATCGCCCGAGGTGAACGTGAATATGCGCGGGACTCGACTATCAGCGGCGACGCGCTGCGCGGAGAATTTGGACTCCCGCCACGGTGAAATCACCAGGCGGCCCGTATCACGTCGAGGTTGGCTGGCCTGCGCAGCGTAACCTGCAGCGTCTTCCCCATAAAGTGGCAGCCGCCATCGTCGAATTCATTACCGGTCACTGGCTGAGAATCCATATCGGCTCAGCAAGCCGCTACGCGGTGAGCTGACGCGGTTCCGAACTGCCCGGCGCGGTGGCTACCGGGTCTCGCCGCATCGATGAGGAGCGCCAAACGGGCCTGGTTATTTGCCGGCGGAGCCGGCGCCGCCAGCGTGACTGACGCACGACGCGGACCGTGAGGCGAGGTCTGTGACACGCCGTGGCACGCAGTGTTACGATCCGGTATGGCAGATCACTACACCTTGCGGTTAGCTCCGGGGATGCGGGAGCGGCTTGGCGAGCGGGCGCGGCGGGCGCAGATACCGGAGCGCACCCTGGCGCAACGCTACGTCGAGGAAGGCCTGCGCCACGACGCGCATCCGTTGATCCAGTTTCTGGACGGGCCCGGCGGGCGCCGGGCCAGCCTGGTCGGTCGCGGACTCGATGTCTGGGAGGTCATCGCCACGGTCCGCGACAACGCGGGGTCGATCACCGAGGCTGCCGAGTACCTGACGATCCCGGTCGGGATGGTGCAGGCGGCGGTGGCCTACTACGGCGAGTACCGGGACGAGATCGACGCGGAGATTGAACTCAACGAAGCCGAATACGAACGCGGCCGCAGAGCGGCTGCCGCCGGGGAGCAGGCACTGCACGGGTGAGGGCGCTGCTGGACGAGCACCCTTCTCCGCAGATCGCCGGGTTGCTGCGCGATGCCGGTTACGACGTGGTCGCTGTTGCCGACCGCGCTGATCTGATCGGGTGCGGCGACCGGATCGTTCTCGAGGTCGCTGACCGCGAGGGACGAGCAGTGGTGACGAACAATATCAAGGATTTTCGTCCGCTTGCCGCTGAGTGGTTGGCCGCGGGCCGCACGCATCCGGGCCTGATCTTGCTGCCCTCGGCGCGCACCCGTACCCGTGCTGCTGTTCCGCTACTGGCCACTGCCATCGAAGCCATCCTGCGTGCTCACCCGGACGGGATCGCCGGCAGTGAATGCTGGGTCGGGCCGTTGCCGACGGCGTAACGGCTGCCTAGCTGCCACTGAGGTTGCCAGGTCGTTCGAACGGCATGGGGCCGACGGACCGATTGGGTGCGACAGCGATTCGCGGATCGGTTGATCCGTTGATCCTCGACGCGGGCGCGCTCGTAGCGGCCTGACGGCATCCGGTCCGTGATGAGACGGCTACGTGCTGATGCCGCGAGACCGATGCGGTCCAGCGGCGTGCCGGCGGGCGCATCGATGCCTTCTCGGCGGCGACGCCGCGATCAGTGCGGCTCACGCCGAGTGACGCTGGACGAATACGGTGATCACGAGGCGTCTACCCGGGCCACGGGGGCTTCCGATTTACGATCATCTCGGGCTGGCGGCGGCGAAAAATGGTGGACCGCAATCGGATTCGCTACGGATTTTGGGTTCCGTCAGCGCCGTGCTGGCCGGCGGGAGTACCCCCACCACCGGCGCCGCCTGCGCCGACAGTGGCCTGGCCCCCTCCGGCTGAGGCGTTGCCGCCGCTGCCGCCGTCGCCGCCGCCGCCGGGGTCGCCGGGGCCGCCGGCGCCGCCGTTGCCGCCGGTGGCGACGTCGGCGGGGCTGCCGGACTGGCAGGTCGCAGATCCGC
>CAZPZQ010000205.1:0-6371 GCA_964590745.1 uncultured Mycobacterium sp.
CGGTGCGCGACAAGGTGCGTCAGCGCAGCCGCACCACCGAGGTGATGCTGGCCGGTGCCACCGTGCGGGCGGTGGAAGGCAACACCTTGGTGCTGACCCATGAGTCGACGCCGCTGGCCAAGCGGCTGTGCGAACAACGCAACACCGACGTCATCGTCGAAGCGCTCAAAGACGCCCTGGGGGTGGACTGGCGGGTGCGCTGCGAACCGGGCGTGCCATCGGGCGCGGAGCCGACGGCGCCGGCCCCGGTGCGGCCCAGGGGGTCCGCGCCGACCACCGATCCGTCCCCGCCACCGGACGCGAAGAGCGCGCTGCAGGCCGTCGACGAGGCTGCCATGCTCGCCGAGGCCGACGCCGAGCGGGCTGACCCCGCTGCGCCGCGTCGCGATCCGGAAGAGGCCGCGCTGGAACTGCTGCAAAACGAGTTGGGCGCCCGCCGAATCGACAACGGCTGATCGCACGGCTGGCCCGATGACCGAGCGAACCACCTGCGCAATCGTCGGCGGCGGTCCGGCCGGCATGGTGTTCGGGCTGCTGCTGGCCCGGGCCGGGGTGCCGGTCACCTTGCTGGAGAAGCACGCCGACTTCCTACGAGATTTTCGCGGCGACACCGTGCATCCGAGCACCATGCGGCTGCTGGACGAGTTGGGCCTGTGGGACCGGTTCGCGCGGTTGCCCTACAGCGAGATCCGGCGGGTGACGCTCGACTCGAACGGACGCTCGGTCACGCTCGTCGACTTCACCCGGCTGCGCCAGCCGCACCCGTTCGTGGCCATGGTCCCGCAGTGGGACCTGCTCAACCTGCTCGCCGAATCCGCCCAAGAGGAACCGAATTTCACGTTGCGGATGAGCACCGAAGCCACCGGGTTGCTGCGAGAAGCCGGCCAGGTTACCGGCGTCCGGTATCGAAGCGAGGCCGGGTCCGGCGAGCTGCGTGCCGATCTGACCGTGGCCTGCGACGGTCGGCGGTCGATCATGCGCGCCGAGGCCGGGCTCACCGAGCGGGGGTTTCCGGTCAATTTCGACGTGTGGTGGTTTCGGCTGCCGCACGAAGACGCCACCGAGGTCGCCCTGTTGCCCCGGTTCGGTCCGGGCAAAGCCCTCGTCATGTTCCCCCGGCGGGACTATTTCCAGATCGCCTACCTGATCCCGAAGGGCGTCGACGCGCAGTGGCGGGCCCGCGGTCTGGACGCGCTGCGCCGTGACGTCGCCGAGCTAGTGCCCGAGGCGGCGACGTCGGTGGCCAAGCTGACGTCGTTCGACGACGTCAAACACCTTGATGTGCGGGTTAATCGGCTGCGGCGCTGGCATACCGACGGACTGCTGTGCATCGGCGACGCTGCGCATGCGATGTCGCCGGTTGGCGGGGTGGGCATCAACCTGGCCGTGCAGGATGCTGTCGCAGCCGCCAGCCTGCTCGCCGAACCCCTGCTCGCACAGCGGGTTACCGTCCGAGACCTGGCCGCGGTCCGCCGACGCCGAGTCTTTCCCACCGCGGTGACGCAATCCGGGCAGCGCGCACTACACAAAGTGCTCGATCTGATTCTCCGGGGCGAAAACCTCAGCCCGACACCCGCCGTAGTGAACCTGGTGGACCGATTGTCCTGGCTGTCGTGGATACCCGCGTACTTCGTCGGCGTCGGCGTGCGACCCGAGCACGCGCCCGCCTTCGCCCGCCGCGGATAGCACAGACTCGCCCGACGGTGCCCGCGACCCGGCGTTAGAAGGACGCAGCCACCTGTGACGTGGCCACCCCGATCGGCCCCGCGCCGCCGGGCATGTAGCGCTGGAAAAGCGAGGTGGCGATGGCCGCCACGTCGTCGCTGAGCGGGTACATGTGGCGATATTGCAGAACCTGCTTACCGATGAGGCCAAGGCGCTCAGCGAAGGTCGGCAGCCGGGCCGGATCCAGCAGCGGGTTGTTGAACGCCGGCCGGTCCCCACGCTGAAACTCGAAAGCAGCGCTGACCCGCGGCGCCTTCCCGAGTCGGCTACCGCGCCCGCCCCAGTGCAGAACCGCCTGGTTCCAAGCGAACATACTCCCGGCCGTGGCCGGCAGCGCCCGGATGTCTTGCGGGTTGTAGACGACGTTGTTGTCCGGCCCGTCCCATCGGCGTTGGGTGAAGCGGTCGTCGAGGTGGGCCGGCAGCACATACATGCACCCGTTGAGCGGCGTGGCGTCGCTGAACGGAAGCCACATGGTCAGCGTGTGCGGCGAGTTGTCGAAATCAAGGGTCGGCTGCACCCGGTCCCGGTGCGGCCCCCAGCCGGCCGCCTGCTCGCTGGGGTTGACGTGCCACACCCAGAAATCGGGCAGCGCCCGGTAACTTTCGCCCAGCGCGGCGGTCAGGAACCGGGACAGGCCCCGGAACACCAGCCACAACTCGTCGTAGACGAACGCGAACGGCAACGGAATGCCAAGCCGGAACAGCGTCGAGACAGCATCACGGATCGGTGCGATGGTCGCTTCGGACAAGACGTCGGGAATCTGGACATAACCCTCGCGCCGCAGATTGACCAGCATCGGATCGGTCTCGCCGAGCGCGGCCGGCGCGGGCCCCGCACCCGCTTCGATGGACATCCCCGGGCACAGCCCGCTCCAGAATTCGCGGCGTTCAGCATCCACCGCTGACAGCGTCGTCGTCATCGCCGCATCGTAGCTCACCGCGCTAACGTCCGGTAGTTCGATCAGCGCCGGCTCAGCCGACCGGTGAGGGATGCGACGGGCCGGAGAAAAAGCGGTCGAGCGGCAACCCAGACGACGGTGATCACCACCAGTGACGCGGCGAACACGCCGAACCCCACCCAACTCGCGTCGTCACGCATCGCGTACATGTGGTTGAGGTTCCGCCGGGCACCGGTGGCCAGCACCAACGTGACGTGTACGGCGATGAAGGCGACAAAGTAGAGCATCACCGGAAAGTGGAGGGCCCTGGCGATTTCGACCGGGTAGAGCTTGTTCAGTCTCCGGGCGGTCATCGGCCACCCGCCGGACATCCGTACGCCGGTGATGATCGCCAGCGGTGCCGCGACGAACACGGTGACGAAATACGCCAGCGATTGCAGCGCGTTGTAGTCGACCCAACTGTGCTCGACCGGCCAGTGCAGCGATGCGTACTGGATGGCCGTTGATATCGCGTTGGGGAATACCTCCCAGCCGGCCGGAACCAGTCGCTTCCACTGGCCGGTGCTGAACAACAGGATGTAGAAACCGACGCCGTTGGCGACGAACAGCGCGGCCAGGGTGAGGTGAAACCACAACTGCAGGCTGATCTTCTTCGGCGGGTTCCTCGTTTTGATCCAGCCGTCGTTGTTGCGGGTCCAGTACACGCTCGGGTGCAGGTTGGTGCGTACCGCCCAGCCGGATCGGATGAGCAGCAAGATAATCAGCGTATTGAGAAAATGCTGCCAGCCCAGCCAGGCGGGGAACCCTACCGGTGCGCCGTCCAGCAGCGGCGAATCACCGGGGTACGCGGCGATGAATGACTGCACCCCGGGTAATTGGCGAAGCCATTGTGCGATGAGTACCGCGGTGACGAGGAGCGCAAGCGCCGTTGGGATGGCCCAGACAAGTTTGAACCACTTGCCCAAGACGATCGACGTCGTTGCGGTCGACTTGAAATACATCGAGTACCTTTGACTTCCGTGTCGTCGCAGCGCCGGTCAACGGGTGCCGGTGTACGAGCTGAGCTGTGGGTGTACGCGCCGAGAACCGGCGCGCAATCAGGACTTCCGAGCAAGACCCGGATAACTACCACATGAAACCGACGGTAACACAACATGTTTCGGTTCAGGAACCGGATAACCAGTGTGGTGATGGCCACACCGTTTCGCGTTGACCCGGTCGGGTTGCGCGAGTTTTTGACTAGGTTTGGTGATGTCGGTACATCCTCGAAGGACGGCGCGGGTGAACGGCAAAGAAAATAACCGTGTCACCCACTCCTCACAGATCGGCGCCGGCTACGGCGGATACAGCGAAGACCAGAAGTACTTCGGTCGCCATCAGACCATCTGGCCCGATACGCAACCGGCGCAACGGTCCGGCTCAGCCGATCGGGTGGACTCGCACCCGACTCAACAGTCCTCGAACGAGCGGTTCTTCGGTTCGGCCGGCGTATCCATCCAGCCAGATCAGCAGGTCCGCGATCAGACCGGCCGGTAGCGACAGCTTGTTGTGTACCGCGATGTCGAGCAACCGGTGTACGGCGAACCAGGTTTCGCCCGCACCCAATTCGACATAGACCGCGGTGCTGTCATCCGCGGACAACGCTGGCGCAAGTTCGCTGACCAGGCGCCAGGCCAGGTCGCTTTCGTGTCGCGGGGTATGTTTGCGTGAGTCCATGATGCTACGTGGCGGCGGCGGAATCCGTTGACGTCGGCGTGGGCTGCCTGAGCAAACTCGGCGCAGACCGCGGCCCGCAAATTCCACAAACCACTATCGTAGAAATTAGCAAAGCGTGCTAGGTTTTTTCGAACCGGCCTCGTTCTCGCCTCGATGGTTGCGACAAGATGATCGAAGCTACGCTGCGCGCCGCGCTGGTGACCCCGTTGACCGGGCCGCTGTCCGGGTATGGCCGGGCCGGCGCGGATGCGTTGGCGCTGTGGGCCGAATGGCAGCGTGAACAGTCGTCGAACCCGGTGGATCTCACCGTGCTCGACGCCCACCCGGATCCGATCGCTGCTCTACAGCTGGCGCAGCGGAGTCGGCCCAACGTGCTGTTCGGGCCCTACGGCAGCGGCCCGACGACTGCGGTCGTCCGGGCGACGGACCGCCTGGTCTGGAATCACGGCGGGGCACAGGTACCTCCAGCGAGCAACCTGGTCTCGATCCTGGCCCCGGCAGACACCTACTTCCACGGCGTGCTGCACGCGGTTCGACAAGCCGACCCGCAAGTGCAGGCGGCGTATCTGGTAGCCGGGGCGACCCGGTTTGCTCGCGCGGTCGGCGACGGCGCGGCCGCGGAGGCAGCACAGCTCGGCTTCTCCGTCAATCGCAGCGGTCTGCTCGCAGACGAGCCGGACCCGGCAGGCCTTGGTGTCGATCCAGCAGACGCCATCCTGCTGGTGGTCGGCCGATTCGCCGAGGAGTTGAGCGCCGCGCACCGGTTCCTGCCGCGACGGTGGCGGGCGGCCGGGTTAGTCGGCGCCGGCGTCCAGGAGGTGCTGGCCGACCTCGGCGCTGGCCGAGAGGGGCTGCTCGGCCCGGCGCAGTGGGTGGCTGAAGCCGTGTCCGCCCCGGACGAGGGCCCGGCCGGTGCCCGATTCATCGACGCGTATCGACGGCGCACCGGCACCGACCCGCCGTACCCGGCGGCCCAGGCTTTTGCCGCCGGGTTGATCGCGCAGCGCTGCCTTCGAGACGCGGGCAGCGCCGACGACGCGGCGCTCTTGGCTGCGGCCCGCAAATTGTCTTGTACCACCCTTTACGGCCGGTTCCGGCTCGATCCGGGCAGCGGCCGCCAAGTGGGCCACCAGGTGCTGACCGTGCAGTGGCACGACGGTAAGCCGGTAGTGGTGTGGCCGCCCGAGCAAGCGCAAGCGCCGCTGCGGTATCCGTTGGGCTAGGGCTGCCACCACGGCCGCAAGGGCAGGCCGCCGTCGCCGGCTCGTTCGTCGAGCTTGGCTGCCAGCACGTGGTGCAGCTGAATCGCGTTCTGCTCGAACCCGACTCGGGAAGCCGCCAGGTATAGCCCCCACACTTTCGCAGTAGCCAGACCCACCTCGGTGACCGCTTCGTCCCAGTGCGCGACCAGGTTGCGGCACCAGTCGCCCAAGGTCAGCGCGTAGTGGTGGCGGAGATTTTCCTCGTGCAACACTTCCAGTCCCGCGTTTTGCACCTCGGTGATGATGCGCCCGGAGCCGGTCAACTCGCCGTCCGGGAACACGTAGCGGTCGATGAAACCGCCTGCGGTGAACGTCGATGTGTTGTTGTGGCGGGTGATGCAGTGGTTGAGCAGCAGTCCGCCGGCGCGCAGCTTGGACTTCAGGAAATCGAAGTAGGCCGGGTAATTGGCCACGCCGATGTGCTCGGTCAGACCGATCGAGGAGATAGCGTCGAAGCCGGTCTCGGGCACATCGCGGTAGTCCGAGTGTCGCACCTCGGCGAACTCGGCCAGCCCGTCGGCTTCGATCGCCAACTGCGCCCACTTGGCCTGCTCGGCGGACAGGGTGGCGCCGATGGCGTGCACGCCGCGGCGGGCCGCGTAGCGCACCATGCCGCCCCACCCGCAGCCCACATCCAGCAGCCGGTCCCCGGGCCGCAGCCGCAACTTGTCGAAGATCAGCCGGTACTTGTTCTCCTGCGCCTCTTCCAGCGTCGCGTCGGTGTCGGGGTAGACCGCGCAGGTGTAGGTCATCGACGGCCCGAGCAC
>CAZPZQ010000206.1:0-4254 GCA_964590745.1 uncultured Mycobacterium sp.
AGCACCGCCACCTGTCTATCGAACATACATTCGATACTAACCACACCCCCCGACACGGTCCGGGCACTCGTCCGGCAAGATGGACGGTGCCCGAGCAAGGAGGTTTGACCATGACCGTCACTCCGTCGAGAGCGCTGGCAACGGCCATCGAACCGTTCGCCGGGCAGGTGTACTTCGCGCCGGAATGTCATAAGGGCTATGCCGCCCTCGGCTTCGGACCGAGCCCCGGCAAGAACGGCGAGGTCGAAATGCCTGACGGAGCAGCATACTTCTGTAGCCGAGGTTCGGTGCTGGGCCAGGTACCTGGCGCGGTAATCGCCGCGACTTTCGCGGTGTTCAATCCGGCGGTGGTGGTTCCGGCGGTCGAGCACGGCTGGACGCTGACCGATGCTAAGACGATCTGCGCAGCGCGGACCGACGGCGCGGTAAGCCAGCTTCGTCGTGTTCTCGGTGCCGAGCCGGACGATCTCGGGCGGGCAGTCGACCTGTTGCGCCGGGCTACCGATCGCCTGACGCTGGCGGGCAAGCCGCTGTTCGCCGGGTTGGTGGCCCAAGGGCTGCCTGGTGAGCCGCTGGCCAATGCCTGGCGTCTGGCCGATCAGTTGCGCGAATACCGCGGCGACGTCCACATCGGTGCCTGGACCAGCGCTGGCTTCGATCCGGTGGAGATCGGGTTGATCACCGAGCTCTACTGGGGTCTTCCGCTGCGCAGCTATATACGAACGCGAGCGTGGAGTGACGATGACTTGACTGCCGCGGAGGAGCGGCTGGCCGCGCGCGGCTTGATCGGTGCCGGAACCTTGACCGACGCGGGCCGGGCAGCGCGCGAGGCGATCGAGGTGACCACCGACGAAGGCTGTGCGCCGATCGTTGCCGCTCTGGGCGACCACCTCGACGAGTTGGTTGGTCTGGTGGGCCGGTGGTCGCAACAGCTTCAAGCGGCAGGTAGCTACCCGGCGGCCGGCCCGCAAGACCTTGCCGCCGCAGCGCAACGCTGATTCACCCGCTACGGGGTGATGATGATCTTGCAGTGCCGACCCGGGTCGGCCAGCTCATTGAATGCGGCGCCAACCTCGTGCAGCCCCACCTCAGCGGTAATCATTGGTGCTACATCGATTTCACCTTCGGCGATGGCCTGCAACGACACGGCGAACTCGTTGGGATCGTAGGCGAGCACGAACTGCACGCTGATCTCCTTCGCCACCCCGAAGAACGGGTGCACGGTGTCGGGCTGCATGCATACTCCGGCGACAACGACCCGCGCTCCGATCGGCGCGCGACGCAGGATATCGTCGATCATGCCTGGCACCCCGACCGCTTCGAAGATGAGTGTCGGTGTCACCGTGTCGAAAGGTGACGCATCCGCCGGGTCGACGGTCTGGTGTGCGCCCATCGTCGCCGCCAGGCTCCGACGGGTCAGCGAATAATCCGATGCCACAATTGTTTCCACGCCACGGCTACGCAAGGCAGCGATAATGCCGATGCCGATCGGGCCGCAGCCGAGTACCAGTGCCGTCCCACCCGGTTGGGCATCTGCCTTGTTGACCGCGTGCAGGCCGACCGCCATCGGCTCGGCGAGCGCCGCGTGTTTGGGATCGAGCCCGTTGGGAATGGGCAGCAACAGCGGCGCCGACAGCAGCATCCGCTCGGCGTAGCCACCGGTTCCGGTGTTGGAGTAGCCGATCGGTTCGATGCCCTTCGCCGACAGCAGCGCCGGGACCGAGGTCACCGCAGTTCCCGGCCGCGGTGCATCGGTACCGGGGCCGGCTTCGAGCACCTCGGCGGCGAATTCGTGGCCCATGATGACGTCATCACCGAGGTCGATACGGGTCGGGCCCGGTATGCCCCGCATTTGCTTGGTGAGCGACAGCATCTCCCCGCCGTGGGCGGCAAAATGTAGATCCGAGCCGCAGATGCCGCACGCAGTCACCGCGACCAGCACCTGTCCGGGCCCGGGCACCGGCTCAGGTACGTCGTCTCGGCACACTATCTGTCCGTGCCGCAGCACCGCGGCGCGCATCAGGCTCGCTCGGGCTGGCCGAGTTCGTCGGTGTGCTCGCTCACCGCTTTCACGATCGCCTCGCCGGCACGGCCGAACAGCTTGTCGCGCATGCCTTGGGCCCAATCATGGGATGCTCGCGGTGCGGTCAGCTGTCCGTTGAAGTGGGGTATCACCTTACGAGCGAACAAATCATAGCTGTGATACGTGGCTGCCGGTGGCGCCCAGTCGTGCCCGAGCAACAGCAAAGTGCCGAAGCCGCCGGAGCGGTCCAGCAGATCGGTGATGTGGGCGATCGCATCGTCGGCGGTACCGATGCAGCAGTTGCCCGTTGCGAGGTACTGCTCGACGAACTCCCGCGGTGACCGGGGCGAGCCCTCGACGCTGTTGGCCAGCGGCACGAACCCGGCCGCCCCGAAATAGTTCGCGAAATCCTGCAGCCCGTAGGTGCAGTCCTCGATCGCCTGTTCGCGAGTGTCGGCGATGTGCATGATGCTCAGCACCCGCCAGCCGGTCCGGTCCGGCTCAGCACGTTCGGCCTTGGCAGCTTGGTCGCGCACCACTTCCCAGGCGGTTTCAAGCGCGGCGAAGCCACCCGGCACTGACATCGACAATGACAGCAACGACGTGCCCAGTGCACCGGCGAGTCGCGGTCCAGACGGTGAAATCATTGCTGCGGTCGAGATTTCCGGATACGGCCAGGTGTAAGGACGGATATGCAGTTGCGCATCGCGCAAGGTGAACCAGTCCGAGTGTCGGTTGATCAATTCACCCGGCTGAGCGCGGAATAGCGCGAGTATGGCCTCTAGGGACTCCTGCATCATCCGGCGCTGTTCGACCGGATCGATGCCCATCATGTGCGCATCGGTCGGCAGTGCACCGGGACCGGTACCGAACATCACCCGGCCGCGGGTGAGATGGTCCAACAGCACCCAGCGGTCGGCCACCATCAGCGGGTGGTGGTAGGGCAGCGAAACCACACCGGTTCCCAGTCGGATGTGTTTGGTCCGCTCCGCCGCCGCTGCGATGAACACCTCCGGGCAGGCGATCAGCTCGTATCCACCTGAGTGGTGCTCGCCGAACCATGCCTCATCGAAGCCGAGCCGGTCCAACGCCACGACTCTTTCCAAGTCGTATTCCAACGCGACGGTGGGTGATTGCCCTAGCGCATGAAATGGCGTAATGAAAACACCGAACCGCAACGGTGTGGGTGATGTGCTCATCTCAACTCCAAGCCGGATAGAAAATCCAACAATAGCCGGTTGATCTCCTGGGGTCGCTCTTGCTGCAGCCAGTGTCCCGCGCCTTCGATCGTCACCTGGCGATGCTCACCGGTGAGGACCTCGTCGATGCGATTGCGGGATAGGTAACCGAGCACCGGGTCGGCGGTGCCGACGACAAAGAGCGCTGGCGCATCGATCGTCTGCGGTGTGTCGGCCGCCAACTCCCAGTTCCGATCGAGATTGCGGTACCAGTTCAGCGCGCCAGTAAACCCGGTGCGGCTGAATTCAGTGATGTAGTGGTCGAGTTCGTCAGCGCTGATCCAATCCGGCAGACCGTCGGGTTCGGGAAGACGTTCGACGAAGCCGTCCGGCCCGGGGCTGATCATCCGCAGCAGGGTCGCCGGATCGTCGGTCGCTCGCAGCCCGCAGAACATTCGTCGCATCGTTGTTGCGGGGTCTGCGCTCAAATCGGCGTCGGCGATACCGGGCTCCTGAAAGTACAGCATGTAGAAGAAATTTTCGCCGGCGGCGTTACGAAAAGCTTGAGTCGGTGGAACTTTCGAGCGCGGCTCTGGCGGCACGCTCATGCCGACGACGGCCGCGACCCGGTCCGGGTGCAGCTGTGCGGCTGTCCAGACCACCGGGGCGCCGAAACCGTGACCGACGAACACACCGCGCCGGACTCCGACGTCGTCGAGCAGGCCGACCAGGTCAGCGCTCAGCTCGGCCATGGTGTAGTCGCCGATGGCGGCGGGTCGGGTGGATCGGCCGTAGCCGCGCTGGTCGGGAGCCAATACGTGGTATCCAGCTGTTGCTAACGCCGGTATTTGATGGCGCCAGGAGTAACTTAACTCAGGAAAACCGTGAGCTAACAGCACGACGGGTGCATCGCGGTCGCCGGCTTCGCGCGTGTGTAACCGCACACCGTTGGTCTCAATGGCCCGTTCGATGACCGCCGTGGTCATCGGCTTTGTCCCCGGCAAGCGGGCGGTACCCCCGCTGCATCGTCGCCGGCTGGAACATGGCGCCGCT
>CAZPZQ010000206.1:4354-6370 GCA_964590745.1 uncultured Mycobacterium sp.
CGGCAAGCGGGCGGTACCCCCGCTGCATCGTCGCCGGCTGGAACATGGCGCCGCTCCTCGGCATCGCTGCGCGCTGCATCGTCGCCGGCGCGGATCACGTCAGGTCCAACTCGGTCAAGAACTCCAGCAGTGCCGCGTTGACCTGCTCGGGACGCTCTTGCTGCAGCCAGTGCCCGGCGCCTTCGATCATGACTTCCCGGTACGGACCGGTGACTACCTCGGTGGCCCGGTCACGCCGGGTAAAACCCAGTACCGGGTCGGCGGTTCCGCCGAGAAACAGCGCCGGCATCGTCACGGTGGCGGCCACCGGATCGGCCATGATCTCCCAGTTTCGGTCGAGGTTGCGATACCAGTTCAGTCCGCCGGTAAACCCGGTGCGGGCAAACTCAGTGATGTAGTGATCAAGCTCGTCTTCGCTGATCCAGTCGGGCAGCCCATCCGGCTCCGGTAGCCGGTCGATGAAGCCCATCGGTCCCGGTGCGGCCATCCGGGCTGCCGCCGCGGAATCTTCCGGCGGCCGCAGACCGCCGATCATCCGGCGGATGGTGCGAGCCGGATCGGAGGCGAGTTCAGCATCGGCGACACCGGGCTCCTGGAAATACAACATGTAGAAGAAGTGATCACCGAAGATCATGCGGAATGCCCTGGTGGGCGGCACTTGTGGGCGGGGTACCGGGGGGACGCTCAGCCCCACCACACCGGCCACCCGGTCGGGGTGTAGCTGGCCGGCGCTCCATGCCACTGGGGCGCCCCAGTCGTGGCCGACCCAGGCTGCACGCCGTGCGCCCACGTCGTCGAGCAGGCCGACCAGATCGGCGGTGAGCTCGGCGATGTCGTAGGCGGTGACCGCATCGGGGCGCGACGAGCCACCGTAACCCCGCTGATCAGGGGCCAGCACATGAAAGCCGGCCTCGGCTAGAGTGGTGATTTGGTGCCGCCACGAATAGGCCAGTTCCGGGAAGCCGTGCGCCAGCAGCACGACCGGATCGCCACGATTTCCCGCTTCGGTGACCTGCAGCTGCACACCGTTGGTTTCAACTAACCGTTGGGTCGGGTCGGCCACGGATTCACCAAAGCACAATCCTGACCGGCTGAGAAGAGGTATCGACGGGTTTGCCGGGTGCTTGGCTTCGCCGACCTGGCGGTCGCCACGGGCGGTAGCCTGAACATGCCCAGCTGCGCGTACCGGAAGGATCTGACCGACCACGGTCGATGATTGATGAATCGGAAAAACGTGATCCGCACCTTGACGGCGATCGCTGTGGTGCTGCTGCTCGGTTGGTCGTTCTTCTATATGAGCGACGACACCCGGGGCTACAAAGCGGTTGATACCTCGGTTGCGGTCACGCAGATACATGACGGCAACGTCAAAAGCGCTCAAATCGATGACCGGGAACAGCAGCTCCGGCTGGTGCTGGACAAGGCCATCAACGACCCCGACGGTTCCGACAAGGTCGACAAAATCATCACCAAGTACCCGACTGGCTACGCGGTCACCCTCTACGACGCACTCAGCGGCAAGAAAGCCGAGATCAACACGGTTGTCAACCAGGGCAGCATGCTGGGATCCCTGCTGATCTACCTGCTGCCGCTGTTGCTGTTGGTCGGATTGTTCGTGATGTTCTCGCGGATGCAGGGCGGCGCGCGGATGGGCTTCGGCTTCGGCAAGTCGCGGGCGAAACAACTCGGCAAGGACATGCCCAAGACCACGTTCGCCGACGTCGCCGGCGTCGACGAGGCGGTCGAGGAGCTCTACGAGATCAAAGACTTCCTGCAGAACCCGTCGCGCTACCAGGCGTTGGGCGCCAAGATCCCCAAGGGGGTGTTGCTTTACGGTCCGCCCGGCACTGGTAAGACGTTGTTGGCCCGGGCGGTGGCCGGCGAGGCCGGCGTGCCGTTCTTTACCATCTCCGGCTCGGACTTTGTGGAGATGTTCGTCGGCGTCGGCGCCTCGCGGGTGCGTGATCTATTCGAGCAGGCCAAGCAGAATGCCCCGTGCATCGTGTTCGTCGACGA
>CAZPZQ010000207.1:0-6352 GCA_964590745.1 uncultured Mycobacterium sp.
CATTGAGCCGGCCGCGGTGCGGCATCGCGATTACGACTTCGTCCAGCCCGTACTCCGCGCACTGATCGATCGCCGCGTCCATCATCGGGATGACGGTCTCGGCGCCCTCCAGCGAAAACCGTTTCTGCCCAACATACTTCGTCTGCAGAAAGGTCTCGAAAGCTTCCGCGGCATTCAGCTTGCTCAAAATATACTTCTGCTGCGCCACGGTGGGCTTAACGTGCTTGGTTTCAATCCGTTCGCGCAGCCACTCTTGCTGTTCGGGTTCGAGGATGTGGGTGTATTCCACGCCGACGTGGCGACAGTACGCGTCGCGAAGCACCGAAAGTATGTCGCGCAACTTGCGGTACTCGGCTCCGGGGACGCTGTCGGTCTTGAACTCGCGATCCAGATCCCACAGCGTCAGGCCGTGAGTCAGCACATCGAGGTCGGGGTGGCTGCGGAACCGGGTGTTGTCCAGCCGCAGCGGGTCGATGTCGGCCATCAGGTGACCGCGGTTTCGGTAGGCGGCGATCAGTTCCACCACCCGCGCGTTCTTGTCGACGACCGAGTCGGGATTGTCCGGTCGCCAGCGCACCGGTTCATACGGGATACCGAGTTCAAAGAAGATTTCGTCCCAGAAGCCGTCGTCGAGCAGCATTTCGTGAATGGCGCGCAGGAAGTCACCAGATTCGGCGCCCTGAATTATGCGGTGGTCGTAGGTCGAGGTCAGCGTGACCAGCTTGCCGACGCCGAGCTCGGCGATGCGCTGCTCGCTGGCGCCCTGGAACTCGGCGGGGTACTCCATTGCCCCCACCCCGATGATCGCGCCCTGACCGGCCATCAGCCGGGGCACCGAGTGCACGGTGCCGATGGTGCCGGGGTTGGTCAACGAGATCGTCACGCCGGCAAAGTCTTCGATGGTCAGCTTGCCGTCCCGAGCCCGACGCACGATGTCTTCGTAGGCGGCGACGAACTGCCGGAAGCCCATGGTTTCGGATTTCTTGATGCCGGCCACCACCAGTGACCGTTTACCATCTTTGCCCTGGAGGTCAATCGCCAGGCCCAGGTTGGTGTGCGCAGGCGTGACGGCGCTGGGCTTGCCGTCGACCTGCGCGAAGTACCGGTTCATGCTGGGAAACTCTTTGACCGCCTGCACGATCGCGTAACCCAAGAGATGGGTGTAGGAAATCTTGCCGCCGCGAGTGCGTCTGAGGTGGTTGTTGATCACCGTACGGTTGTCGATCATCAGCTTGGCCGGGATGGCCCGCACACTGGTTGCGGTCGGCACCTCCAGGGATGCGGACATGTTCTTGACCACGGCGGCCGCCGCCCCCCGCAGCACCTGTACCTGATCGCCTTCGGCCGTCTGGTCGTCTGGCCTTGCGGTGGCCTTCGTTGGCTCTGCAGCGCGGTCTTCGGCATCAGGCGTAGCCACCGGCTGTGGCGCGGCTGCCCGGGGTTGCGGTGGCTGCGCGGTGCGCGACGGTGCAGTCGTCGTGGTCGCCGTCGACCGCCCGTCGGTCCTGGTGGTGGTCCCGGTGGGCTCGGGGTTGTAGTCGACCAGAAACTCGTGCCAGCTCGCGTCAACCGATGACGGGTCCTCGCGGAACTTCCGGTACATTTCCTCGACTAGCCATTCGTTTTGGCCGAAAGGTGAACTGGTAGCGCTCACGACAGCTACTCGCCTCGATTCCTCGTCCCCGGCGAATCACGTTGGTACGCGCGCCGGCCTTCTCTACCCTGCTGTGTCGGGGTTCCATCTGCGGCGGGAACGGCGGCTCCCGCTGTCATAAAGGCTATCGCTTTACCGGTGATCCGGCAGGCGCGTCCGAACCGGCCGGCGCCGGGAGCGTTGTGGCGCCGGTGCTCAGCTCAGCCCGCCGGCGCATTGCGTTCCGAGCCGGCGCCGGTGTCGTGCAGCGGTGGCACAAGGCGCAGGTTCACCGGAAAGCGAGGTGGCGGAGCTCCGAAAGCTTTACTTGCGTTGGCGATAATCTTCTTCCCTATTATCCGGTTCCCCACCGCGCCGATCACCGCACCGAGGCCCACCGGCAACAGTTTGCCGAACGTCAGCGCGCTCCGGCGCAACGCGTACCGCCTGACGAAATACCGCAGCAATCTGGAGTTCATCTCTGCCACCGCGGGCAACGGCAGCGACACCGCCCCCGCCGGCCCGCCCGACAGCCACGCACCGCCGGTGCGACCGGGTCCGAGCAGGTCGGCCACTGACCGCCTACCGCCATCACCGACCAGCACAGCCAGCACCAGAGCCCGGCGTTGTTCTCGACGATCAGCCGGGATGTCGTGCACTTCGGCGACCGCGAGCACGAAAAACGCGGTTGCCTCGAGAAACACCGCGGTTTCCACGGTGATCACCGAGAATGCCAGCACCGTGCCGATCCCGGGTACCGCCGCCAAGAAACCCACCACTGCGCCGCTGACAACCACGGTGGCCAGGTAGCGCCGTTCCAGATGCGCGATCGTGCCGGCCGGGCTGCCGCCCGGGCGGGCGTTGCGTAACCGCTGCAAGTAGGCCCGCACCGCTGGACGCTGCATCCGAGTGCTGCGTTCGATGACGCGTGATAACACCCGGGCCGCAGTACCGGGCCTTTCATCTCCGGCAGGAGGCGGACGCTGGGTCGGACCGCGATGCCGGCTACCCATCGTTGCCTCCCGCTCGGATCACCTGCCCCTCAGGCTAACGCTCGACACCGGCGGCGGCGTCCAACTGACCGGGTGCGCCGCCTCGGTGCTCCGGCGCAGTTGTGATCGACGAATTCTGTCCGTAGCGTCGCACACGGTGGAAGAGCGGCGTCTGTGACCACGGTGATCGGCCGACCCCAGGCGGGGGACGGCCCGAAACGTCCCCGGTCCACGGCTGCCGGCCGTGCGCCGACGAATCCGTGGAACGCCCTGTGGGCGATGATGGTCGGGTTTTTCATGATCCTGGTCGACTCCACCATCGTCGCGGTGGCCAACCCCAGCATCATGACTGCGCTGGACATCGGCTACGACACCGTCATCTGGGTGACCAGCGCCTACTTGCTCGCCTATGCGGTGCCGTTGCTCGTAGCTGGCCGGCTCGGCGACCGGTTCGGTCCGAAGAATCTCTATCTCATCGGGCTGGCGGTGTTCACCGCCGCCTCGCTGTGGTGCGGCCTCGCCGGCGGCATTGAGATGTTGGTTACGGCGCGCGTGGTGCAAGGTATTGGCGCGGCGTTGCTCACCCCGCAGACCCTGTCGATGATCACCCGGACCTTCCCGCCCGACCGCCGTGGCATGGCGATGAGCGTCTGGGGCGCGACCGCCGGTGTTGCCACGCTGATCGGTCCGCTAGCGGGTGGGGTGCTGGTGGACTGGCTGGGCTGGGAGTGGATTTTCTTCGTCAACGTTCCGGTTGGTGTCGTCGGTCTGGGTCTCGCCGTATTCCTGGTACCGGATCTGCCGAAACATCAGCATCGCTTCGATCTGGTCGGCGTGGGACTGTCCGGGGTTGGCATATTCCTGATGGTTTTCGGCCTGCAGGAAGGCGAATCCAACGGCTGGGCACCGTGGATCTGGGCGCTGCTGGTTGCGGGCGCCGGCTGTTTGACCATGTTCGTCTACTGGCAGGCCGTCAACACGCGTGAGCCGCTGATCCCGCTCGACATTTTCACCGATCGCGACTTCGGGTTGTCCAACCTCGGCGTGGCCGTTATCGGTTTCGTAGCCACCGCGTTGGCGCTGCCGGTGATGTTCTACGCCCAGGCCGTGTGCGGTTTGTCGCCGACTTGGTCAGCGGTGTTGACTGCACCGACCGCGATCGCCAGCGGTCTGCTCGCACCGGTGGTAGGCAGGATCATCGACCGGTCACATCCCCGCCCGGTGGTCGGGTTCGGCTTCTCGGTGTTGGCGATCTCGCTGACTTGGCTGTCGATCGAGATGACCGCAACCACCCCGATCTGGCGGTTGGTCCTGGTGTTCACGGTCGTCGGCGTCGGGATGGCGTTCATCTGGTCGCCGCTGGCTGCGGCGGCCACCCGCAACCTGCCGCCGCGGCTGGCCGGCGCCGGCTCCGGCGTCTACAACGCGACCCGCCAGGTCGGTGCCGTGCTGGGTAGTTCCAGCATGGCTGCGTTCATGACATCGCGGATCTCTGCGGACATGCCGCCGCTGCCGGGTAGCGGCCATACGCCGGGTGCGCAACACACCGGCGGGATGGTTTTCCGGTTGCCCGAGTTCTTGCATGAGCCGTTTTCGGCGGCGATGTCCGAGTCGATGCTGCTGCCGGCGTTCATCACCCTGCTCGGGGTGGCCGCGGCGCTGTTCATGGTCGGCTTCGTTGCGTCCTCGGCTCACCAGCCGCGGTGGGCGCTGGCCGGCGCAGGCGGCGACACGCCCGGCCCCATCGACAACGTCGACGATGCTCAAACCGTCGTCGACTGCGCCGAGCCAACCCGAAATGTCTTGGCCGACACCGGCGACGACGGTGACGCCGATGACTTTGACGCCGATGACTACGCCGAGTACATCCATCCGACCAAGGACCCCGCTGCGCCGGGCGACTATCCCACCGCCGGCTCCGGTCCGTACCGGTATAGCGGTGAGGCCGACACCGAGCCGCTGGCCGCGACATCGCCGGAGCGGGCACCGGTCGGATCGGCTGACAACAGTATGGACATCATCGATGGGCGTGGCTTGCCTGCGCCCGCGGATGCGACGCCGGTGGCCGAGATCCTGGCCCGGCACGGTCTGCCCGACGGCGGGCGACACCACCGCCGGCACCATCGCGTCGACCCCGGTCAAGGCGAACTAAACCGTTGGCGACGAGCGTGAAGCTGGTGTGACGACTCGGTCCGAATCTCGCAACGCCTTAACGCTCGGTGCAGGTGTCGAGTCAGCCACCGGTGTTGCCGATGATTTCGACGCCGGTGCCGTTCCAGTGGAACTTCACCACACCGCTCATACCTGGGATACCGCTGGCGTGCTGCAACGCGACCGTGTCGGCGGTGCACTGGCTCAGGTCGATTCCGTTGAATCCGTAGGTGTCCGGAACGGCCTGCGGAACGTATTGGCCGCGGTGAAACAGCACCGCGCGGGTGCTGGGCTGCTCGGCGTTGGTATTGGCTTTAACGATCACGGCGGACAGGTCGGCGCACTCGTTGTAGTTTCCGGCCAGCGGTTCGGGGTTCCAGGGCTGCCGACTGCGCGAGTCTCGGGGCAATTCGGACACCGCCTGTGCGATTGCCGGAGCGGCCAGGTTGACCGCGCAGGGGTCGGGCTGAGCCGCGCCGGCGTCCGGTTCGACGGGCGGGTCGGCCTGCGCGGTTGCCGACCCGGTCGACGTGCTGGCCGCGGACGGGGTTTTGGCGACGGTGGAGTCGCCCGATCCGCAGCCGGCCAGCACACCGGCGGCCAGCACACCGGCTACTGCGCCAATCGGACACCGGAATCGGATGCCTAACCACCACACAACGCGCACCGTACCGTCATCGCAACGCCTATCGACGCAGGCAGGGCCGTCGCGTTGGCAACGGCGTGCGGTATTGCCGCCGGATAGACTCGGTTCGGCATGACTACCGCTGACAGCCACCTCGCCGCGCCGGCCGTGGCGCCCGCGCTGACATTCGCTGACCTGCAGATTCACCCCGCGGTGCGGCAGGCGGTTGCTGACGTCGGCTATGAGGCGCCGTCGGCCATTCAGGCTGCGACCATTCCGGCGTTGATGGCGGGTTCGGACGTGGTCGGCTTGGCCCAGACCGGTACCGGGAAGACGGCGGCTTTCGCCATCCCGATCCTGTCCCGGATCGACACCGGCAAGACGGTTACCCAGGCATTGGTGCTGGCTCCCACCCGCGAGTTGGCCCTGCAGGTCGCCGAAGCGTTCGGCCGTTACGGTGCGCACCTGTCCCGGCTCAACGTGCTGCCGATCTACGGCGGCTCGTCGTACGGTGTGCAACTGGCTGGGCTCAAACGCGGCGCCCAGGTGGTGGTCGGCACCCCCGGGCGGATCATCGACCACCTGGAACGTGGCACCTTGGACTTGTCCGGAGTGGACTACCTGGTGCTCGACGAGGCCGACGAGATGCTGGCGATGGGGTTTGTCGACGACGTCGAGCGCATCTTGTCCGACACCCCGGAATACAAGCAGGTGGCGCTGTTCTCAGCGACCATGCCGGCCGCAATCCGCAAGATCACCACGAAATACCTGCACGATCCGGTCGAGGTCACCGTCGAAGCGGAAACCACGACGGCGGACAACATCGCCCAGCGCTACATCCAGGTGGCGGGTCCCCGCAAGATGGATGCGCTGACCCGGGTGCTCGAAGTCGAACCGTTCGAGGCGATGATCGTGTTTGTCCGTACCAAGCAGGCCACCGAGGAGGTCGCC
>CAZPZQ010000208.1:0-6332 GCA_964590745.1 uncultured Mycobacterium sp.
ACTGGATCTGATCCCGCCTGAGCTCGCGGAGGCCTTCGACAACGTGGTGGTACTGGTTGCCGACCGCGACCCCGACGATCCCGACGTACTGGGCATTTACCAGGGGGTGGCGCTGACCGAACGGGACTCCAGCTACGCCGGATCGCTGCCGGACACCATCACCATCTATCGCGAGCCGCTGCTGGAGATGTGCGAGTCCGACGCCGAAGTCGTCGACGAGGTGCGGATAACCGTGATTCACGAGATCGCCCACCACTTCGGCATCGACGACCGGCGGCTGCATGAATTGGGTTGGGGCTAGCCCCAACCGCTCCGGCGTGGCGGGCTGTCGGCTGTCGGTGCCGGGTGCTAAGAACGACGCATGGGTGACGGTTGTCGGGACTGCCGGGCGGGTCTGATGCACTGCCACGGCACCCTGATCCACCACGTGCTGCGCCGGCCGGAGTGCACCGATGGCGACGGGTGCGCCGGCCCAGAGACGATCCTGCACGCCTTCGTCATCGACTGCACGGTGGTCGGCTGCCGGTGCGCGGAGGTGGTGGCCGTCGCGGTCTGACCCGCGGCGACTGTCAGCCCATCGGGTCGGTGTCGGAGCGCACCGCGTCGGCCACCGGGGTGGGAGCCGGTTCCGGGTAGAACGGTGGCGTCAGCGTGCCCCACTGCAAACAGCTCCACCGCCCGTCGGTGATCGGCGCCAACACCACCGATTCGGCGTTACCCAGATGGTTGTCCAGCGCGAAACCGGCGTCCACGCCGGCCAGCACCGCGGCCGCCAGCCGGATCGCCGCCCCGTGGCTGACCACCATCACGTCACTGGTCCATTCGTCGTCGTCGAGGTAGCGCATCCGCAGCTCGGTGAGCACCGGCAGGTAGCGGTCCAGCACCTGCTCGGCGCTCTCCCCGCCGGGCAGCGGCAGCGCGCGCTCGCCGCGATGCCAGCGTTGATAGATCGCGTTGAACTCGGCCACCGCCTCGTCGTCATTGCGGTTTTCCAGCGCCCCGACCTGTACTTCGTGAATGCCGGCGACTTCGCGCGGGTGCACACCGAACAGCCCGCCAATCTCGGCGGCGGTTTGTGCCGCCCGGGTCGCCACCGAGTGCGCCAGCAAGCCCGGCCGCCGCAGGCCGGACCGGGCAAGGCTGCGGGCCTGATCGCGACCAAGCGGTGTCAGCTCCGACCCGGGCGGACGGGTGTCCAGCCGCCGGTCGATGTTGCCGTATGACTGGCCGTGCCGGATCAGCACCAACCGGCCGCTCATCGCCGTGACCCTTCGGCGCAGCCGGGCCGGTCGGTGTCGGCACCGGTCGGCCAAGATCCCAGGTATCGCACGTCTGCACAACGATGCTGCAGCGCCCGAAGTGCCTCGCCCACCGCGACATCGTCGATGTGCCCGACGCAGTCCAGGAAGAACAGATAGGTGCCCAGTTGTGCACGGGTGGGCCGGGATTCGATCCGGGTCAGGTCGATGCCGCGGTTGGCGAACTCGGCTAGCGCAGCCACCAGCGCCCCGGGGGCGTTGTCGATGCGCAGCACCACCGAGGTGCGGTCCGCGCCGGTGCGCACCGACGGTGGGCCGGGCGGGCCGACCAGGACGAACCGGGTGCGGGCGTTCGGCTCGTCGATCACGCCGTCGGCCAGGGTGTCCAGGCCGCAGTGCCCGGCCGCCAGCGCGGTACTGACCCCGGCGTCCGCCTGCCCGGCGGCGACCTGCTGCGCAGCGGCGGCGTTGGAGTTGGCCGGCACCACTTCGGCGGTCGGCATCCGGTCGGCCAACCAGCGCCGTACCTGCGCCGCCGCCACCGGGTGCGCCGCCACGGTGCGGACGTCGGTGGCGCTCCGACCGGGCCGGATCACGATGGAGAACGACACGTCCAAGGTGGTCTCGGCGAACACCTGCAGCGGCGAACCCATCGCCAGGTTGTCCAGGGTGGGCAGCACCCCGCCTTCGATGGAGTTCTCGATCGGGACGCAGGCGTAGTCGACGTCGCCGGCCCGGACAGCATCGAGCGCGGCCGGCGTGCTGTCGGCCGGCGCCGGCCGCGCGGTATTCCGGTCGCAGCCGGGGACCAGGCCTGCCGTGATCAACTGAATCAGCGCCGCTTCGGTGAAGGTCCCCGCCGGGCCGAGATAGGCGATGCGGGACACACGCCAACCCTATCGACCCTCATCAGCGGCCGCTGCGATGTCGAGCCCGGCCGGCCGCCGGCGTTGCGTCTCCGCGGACCATTTGGTTAAGTTAGGCTTACCTCACTTACCAAGCGGGCCCATGGCCGGACGGGTTTAACGGGAGCCATGGCCGGAAGGGGTGGTCGATGGCCGGCACGACGGGGACAGCGGCCCTGGTTCCGACGACCGCGGAACGGGTCCGCAGTGTCTGCGTTCGGGCGGATGCGCTGTTGGCGGTCGAAGACGCCGACCCGGTTGCCGCGCCGGTGTGCCATCTGCTGGCGGACGGCTCGGTCGCGGTTGCCGTCGGCACCGATCCGCGCGCCGACCTGGCCGGTCGGCGGCAGGTGCACGCGATGCTGGAGTTGGCCGACCATACGCCGCTCCCACTGCGCGAGCGGGTGCGCGCCCTGGTGTGGATCCGCGGACCGCTGCAGTCGGTGCCGGCCGACGACGTCGACGACGTGCTGGATCGAATCGCCGCCGAAGACGCCAACCCGGCGCTGTTGCAGGTGTGCTCGCCGCGGTCACAGGCCGCCGCGCATCGCGGCCGCACCGCGGACAGCGACATCCGATACCGCCTGCTGCGCCTGACGATGGAATCGGTGGTGGTGGCCGACGCCACCGGTGCCGAGTCGGTCCCGGTCGCCGACCTGCTGGCGGCTCGTCCCGATCCGCTCTGCGCGATCGAGGCCAGTTGGCTGAAACACCTGAGCTCAGCTCATCCGGAGGTGATCGCGCGGCTGGCCGCCAAACTGCCGCCGCGGTTGCGCCGCGGCCGCGCGCATCCGTTGAGCGTCGACCGATACGGCATCTGGCTGCGGGTCGAGGCGCCCGATGCCGACCACGACGCCCGGCTGACGTTCTTCCGGCCGGTCGACGACCTGGCCGGCCTCAACCGGGCGGTGCGGGCGTTGATGGGCTGCCCGTTCGCCAACGGACTGCGGGCACGCCGCAGTTAGCCACGGATCGGCTCGCTGCGGTTACCGTGTCGAGGTGACCGAGCCAGCCGCCGCCCAGTCGGACGCCGCGCCAGTCCCGGACCGCCGAGCGCTGCGCCTGGAGATCCTGGTGGTGCTGGCGGTCAGCTATGGGCTCAGCGCCGTCACCGCGATGCTGGACCTGACCGACTCGGTGCTGCGCAGCCTGAGCGCCCAGCGGATCGCCCTCAACCCGAAGCGGTCGTATTTCGACCTGATCGACCTCGGCTTCAACACAGCCTGGGTGGCGCAACTCGTCGCATGGGGTGGCCTCGCCGTTTATCTGTTGTGGCGCAGCGGCTTCGGGCCGACCCGCATCGGGTTGGGCCGAGCCCGCTGGCGCGCCGATCTGCTCGGCGGCGTCGGGCTGGCGGCGCTGATCGGCATCCCGGGGCTGGGCTTGTACCTGCTGGCCCGGCTGTTGGGCCTCAACGCTGCCGTGATCCCGGCCGAGCTGAACGACACCTGGTGGCGCACGCCGATGCTGGTGCTGGTCGCCTTCGCGAACGGCTGGGCCGAGGAGGTGATCGTGGTCGGCTACCTGCTCACCCGGCTGCGGCAACTGCGTACCCGCCCGGTGGTAGCGCTGCTCTGTTCGGCGTTGCTGCGTGGCTGCTACCACCTCTATCAGGGCTTCGGCGCAGGCCTGGGCAACGTCGCCATGGGCTTGGTGTTCGGTTACACGTGGCAACGCACGGGTCGGCTGTGGCCGCTGATCGTGGCGCACGGCTTGATCGACACCGTGGCATTCGCCGGCTACGCGCTGCTGGCCGGGCGGCTGGGCTGGCTGCGCTGATCGCCATTTCTGAAGAGTGGCCAGGCGTCGAACGTAGCGCGGACGAAAAACGTAGCCTTGCTTTAGTTAGCGAAAGCTGGCCTTTGTGAGCCTCACCTTGCTTGTCGGCCTGCTGACCTGGGGATATAGTGGTGAACATGGCTGAGCATGACACCCACACGACAAAATTCCACGCACTCCTTCAAGAGCAAATCCGCCACGAATTCACGGCTGCACAACAATACATCGCGGTCGCGGTTTATTTCGACGCCGCGGATTTACCGCAATTGGCGAAACATTTCTACAGCCAAGCTGTGGAGGAACGCAACCATGCCATGATGCTGGTGCAGTATCTGCTCGACCGGGACGTCCCCGTCGAGATCCCGGGAACCGACGCCGTCCGCAACCAGTTCGACGCCCCGCGCGACGCGCTGGTGCTGGTGCTGGAGCTGGAACGCACGGTCACCGACCAGATCAGCCGGCTGGCCAGCGTGGCCCGCGACGAAGGCGACTACCTGGGCGAGCAGTTCATGCAGTGGTTCCTGCGCGAGCAGGTCGAAGAGGTGGCCGTGATGACCACGCTGCTCAGGGTCGCCGACCGCGCCGGAACCAACATGTTCGACCTGGAGAACTTCGTCGCCCGCGAAATCCACACCGCGGCACCGGAACCCGGTGCACCCCGGATCGCCGGCGGCTAATTCCGGCTGGCGTCGGCTAATCCACTCCGCAGCCAGGCTTTGGTCCGGGCCGGGTGACGGGTGGCAACCCAAGCCACGCCGACCTCGCGGCAGAACTCGACGTCCTCATAACGGTCGACGGTCCAGCAATACAGTGCCCGGCCCTGCGCCGCGGCCCGGTCCACCAATTGCGGATGCTGGCGCAGCGTCGCGATCGACGGTCCGATCGCGGTCGCCCCGACCGTGGTGGCGGCGCTGCCGCGCAGATAGCGGGACGCCGGTCCGAGCAGCACGGTGGGCAGCAGCGGCGCAGCCCGGCGGATCCGCCAGACCGCTGCCGCGGAAAACGACATCACCACCGCCCGGGACCGGGCCGCCGAAGCCGGCGCCGCGATGCCGAATCGATGCAACAGTTCCAGCACCTTGCGTTCCACCAGGGCGCCATAGCGGACCGGATGTTTGGTCTCGATGAAGATCTTGACCGGCCGCTTCCAATCCAAAACCAGCTCCACCAGGGCGTCCAGCGTCAACAATCCGGTATCCCCGGGTTGGCCGTCGACGCCCCGGCCGCGGTGCCAGGCGCCGTAGTCCAGCTCGCGCAACTGGGCCAGCGTCATCTCACTGACCAGGCCGATACCGGTCGAGGTGCGGTCCACCCGGCGATCGTGCACACAGGCCAGATGACCGTCACTGGTCAACCGCACATCGCACTCGACACCGTCGGCGCCCTCTTTCAAGGCCAGATCGTAGGCGGCCAGGGTGTGTTCCGGGCGTTCGACCGAGGCGCCCCGGTGAGCTACCACGAACGGGTGCCCGACCATCACTTCGTCGGCCGTCGCCATGGCCTTATGCTGCCGGTTCCCGCGTGCCTGACTCAACCGCGATGGCCGACGCGACGGGTCGGTCGGTTTCCGCCGGCCCAGGTTGGGCGTCTCGATCATCGCCCACCACCACCCAGTGATGGGCCGGCCGCTGGACCGGGCGGCGCTCGAAGCCTTCGAAAACTCTGGCGGTCGCAATAACCGTGACCAGACCCAGCAGGTAAGCCAGCGTCATGGCGATGACGTTGTTGGCGATGCCCTGGGCATCCTGCGCGCGGCTGGTGACCGTGGCGAAAACCGAGACGCCCGTACTGACAATCCACAGCAGCCACCACACCACGATCGGCTTGCGCAGCCGACGGAACTGACCCTCCCGGGCGGCGAGTTCGATGACATACACCGGCGCCCAAGCCAGATTGACCAGCGGCACCAGGCAGCCGGCCCACAACGCCCGACTCGACCGCGGCTCGGGCAGCCGCCAGCGCGCGAAGGCAGCCGACCGTCGGGCGATCAACCACCGGGTCAACAGCACGCCGCAGCCGACCACCGTCGCGATCGCCACCAGGCTGGCCAAGACGCTCAGCACCACCGCCGCCCCGGCCAGTACCGGGTGCAACAACCTCGTGCGGTTGATGATCAGCAGCCCGTAGATCGCCAGTTGTGCCAGCGCGGCCACCCCGAGCGCTATCACGGTGACCCGCAGCATCTTTCGCACCGCGTCAACCGACGGGCCCGGCGGGCCAGTCGGTTTGGCCGACGTCACCGCCGGGTTCACCCGGTCCATCAGTCCCCAGCGCGGCACCACCGGGTAGCGCGGGGTGGGACCCAGCGGACGACGCCGACGTCGGGGCGGCGGCGGCGGGCCGGGCCGCACCGCGATCCACCGATAGCCGGCCGGCAGCAGCGGCGCCG
>CAZPZQ010000209.1:0-6314 GCA_964590745.1 uncultured Mycobacterium sp.
GCATCGGCCGGGAGAACCACAAGATGGTGCTCGACCACTACCAGCAGACCAAGAACCTGCTGGTGTCGTATTCGGATCAGACGCTCGGGCTGTTCTGATGGGCACACCGCACCGGGTGGTGATCACCGCTGCGGCCGCCGGGCTGTTGACCGGATTGATCAACCGGCACGGCCCGGTGATGTTCCACCAGTCCGGCGGCTGCTGCGACGGATCGTCACCGATGTGCTATCCGGATGGCGACTTCATCGTCGGTGACCGCGACGTGCTGCTAGGGGTGGTGGATGTCGGCGGCGGTGTGCCGGTGTGGATCTCCGGACCGCAGTACGAAACGTGGAAGCACACCCAACTGATCATCGACGCGGTACCCGGCCGCGGCAGTGGGTTCAGTTTGGAGGCGCCCGAGGGGATGCGGTTCCTGTCCCGCGGCCGGGCCTTCACCGACGCGGAGAATGCCCTGGTGGAGGCGGTTGCGGTGATCACCGGCGCCGATTACGAGCGCGGACAGCGGCCGCCGGATCGCGCACCGGTGATGGCCGACGCGGAGCCGGGGCACGCCGGGTCGGTGCCGGGCTGACCGGTGCGGTTACAGGTAAAGTCTGGGTCATGATCCCACTTCCGCGTCCGTGGGTGCTGACCAGCGCCATGCTGATCGGGGTGGCGCTGGGGATGCTGGCCGCCGTCGGTGCGACCGTGCTGGTTTCGGCGCAGCTGCGGCCGGACGTCGTTATCGCCCTGGTGCTCGGGCTGCCCAGCGCCGCCGGGCTGTTGCTCATCCTGTTGTCGTCGCGCCGGTCGGCGACCGCCCTGGGTGCGTTTCTGCTCGCGGTCGGCCCGGGCTGGTTCGGGATGCTGGTCGCTCTCCAGGCGGTGTCCGGTGTCTGAGCACGCCCACCGCGACCAGGCGCCGGAACTGTCGGCTGAACAGCTGCCCGAGACCGAGCCGCACGCGGCGCCGATCTTCGACACCGGCCCGCACCCGCAGCCGCTGCCCAGCTTGCCCGCAACGGCGTGGTCGCTGTCCGGTTTGGACCCCGGGCCGGCGGAACCGGGATCGTCGGTGGCGGTCGCC
The DNA here is from genome assembly GCA_964590745.1 of uncultured Mycobacterium sp. Lineage (GTDB taxonomy): Bacteria > Actinomycetota > Actinomycetes > Mycobacteriales > Mycobacteriaceae > Mycobacterium. The sequence goes on from CAZPZQ010000209.1 coordinate 1,070, forward strand.
GACCCGGACGGCGTCGACAAGCCAGCCGCAGCTGAGCAGTCGCCGCCGACCGGCCGAATGCCGGCGCCGGCGTCAGTACTGGTGCCCGGGCAATATCACTTTCTGAAATGGTGGAAGTTGCTGCTGGTGCTCGCCGCCGTCTGGATCCCGGCCGCCGGCGTCGGGCTGGCCCTGTTCTCGTGGTGGTACACCCTGTTCGACAAGACACCGGCCGTCTTCGTTGTCCTGGTCTACCTGGTGGTGTGCACGGTCGCGGCACTAATGATGGCCATGGTGCCGGGCAAGCCACTGGTGTCAGCGTTCGCCATCGCGATGATGTCGGCGGTGTTCGTCTCGGCGCTGGCCGCGGCTCCGCTGTACGGCCACTACTACTGCCAGGTGAAGGGTCCCTGCGTGGCCGGAATCATCCCGTACTAGAACACCGGACGCTCGGCCTGCCGGTTAGGGTGAACGAGTGACCCACTATGACGTCGTCGTTCTTGGAGCCGGCCCGGGCGGATACGTCGCGGCGATCCGCGCTGCCCAACTGGGCCGCAACACCGCCATCGTCGAACCCAAATACTGGGGCGGCGTCTGTTTGAACGTTGGCTGCATCCCGTCCAAAGCGCTGCTGCGCAACGCCGAACTGGCGCACATCTTCTCGCGTGAGGCCAAGACGTTCGGGATCAGCGGCGAAGCCACCTTCGACTACGGCGCGGCGTTCGACCGCAGCCGCAAGGTGGCCGACGGCCGGGTGGCCGGTGTGCACTTTTTGATGAAGAAGAACAAGATCACCGAGATCCACGGCTACGGCCGGTTCACCGATGCCAGCACCCTGTCGGTCGACCTCAACGATGGCGGCGTCGAGGAAGTCACCTTCGACAACGCGATCATCGCCACCGGCAGCAGCACCCGGCTGGTACCCGGAACGTCGTTGTCGGACAACGTGGTGACTTACGAGAAGTTGATCATGACGCGTGAGCTTCCGGCCTCGATCGTCATCGCCGGTGCCGGCGCGATCGGCATGGAGTTCGCCTACGTGATGGCCAACTACGGCGTCGACGTGACGATCGTGGAGTTCCTGCCGCGCGCGCTGCCCAACGAAGACGCCGACGTGTCCAAGGAGATTGAGAAGCAGTTCAAGAAACTGGGCGTCAAAATCCACACCGGCACCAAAGTGGAGGACATCCGTGACGACGGCGCACAAGGCTCAGCGGTCACCGTCACGGTGAGCAAGGACGGCCGGACCGAAGAACTCAAAGCCGATAAAGTCCTGCAGGCCATCGGGTTCGCGCCCAACGTCGAAGGATACGGGCTGGACGACGCCGGGGTGGCGCTGACCGACCGCAACGCCATCGGCATCGATGAGCACATGTGCACCAGTGTGGGTCACATCTACGCGATCGGTGACGTCACCGGACTGCTGCAGTTGGCTCACGTCTCCGAGGCCCACGGCGTGTTGGCCGCGGAAAACATCGCCGGGGCGGAGACCATGACCCTCGGCGACTACCGGATGATGCCGCGGGCCACGTTCTGCCAACCGCAGGTGGCCAGCTTCGGGCTGACCGAAGAGCAAGCCCGCGACGAGGGATACGACGTCAAGGTGGCCAAGTTCCCGTTCACCGCGAACGGCAAAGCGCACGGTCTGGGCGATCCCAGCGGCTTCGTCAAACTCATCGCCGACGCCAAATACGGTGAACTGATCGGCGGACACCTGGTGGGCCTCGACGTCTCAGAGCTGTTGCCCGAGTTGACACTGGCCCAGAAGTGGGACCTGACCGCGGCCGAGTTGGCTCGCAACGTACACACCCACCCGACCATGTCCGAGGCGCTGCAGGAATGCTTCCACGGGCTGACCGGGCACATGATCAACTTCTGACGCCGGTCGCCGCAGTCGCGAGGTCAGCGGCGGTCGCCGAGCAGGGCCGCCGCAGGCAGGCCGCCGGTCCCAGCTCGGCGGCCTTGAACTCCGGTTCCATGGTCAAGATCGGCTTGAGGCCCGCCGGCGGTCACAGCGGTGTCACCGCCGGCAACCGGCTCACCAAGCATCACCAGACCCGGCGCAAACCGCTGCCCGGCCATAACAGCGAAGTTACGCGCGACGTGCGGACATTAAAGATACGTTGCGGCGCTTACAGGAGATTGACAGGTGTAACCACTTCGGTTGACAGTGAGCTGTAGTCGGCGTCGGCGGTGGCTGGCGGTGGCACCGGATTGGACGAGATTCCGGTGGCCTACCGGCGGAACTCCATCGGGTGGGTCGGCGCCGTGGCGCGTCGAAGCCGGCTGACTCACATGGGCGGATCGCCGCCTTGTGAGTCCCCGTCGCCCGGGACGTCGTTACACTTTCATTTCGTTTGTCGAACAGTCGTTGCGTAAAAATTTAGTGAACGTTAGTATTTCATGTGTCGGGTGCGTTTCGGACTGGTCATTGTGGTTCCCGTCACGAGAAGTGCCTGCGGGACAACGGTGTTCACAGTCTCCGGTGCGATTGGTCGGCGTGGGGAGGTATGACGCCTTGCTGCTCAGGGTTTTCCAGTTCTGTGGCTGCTGGAGCGACGGCAAGGGCACCGCAACCGGGGTTTCGGTCGAGGATGAAACAGCTGGGGATCGGTGAGAGTGATCGGAAGGTGAATACATATGGTTGCGCGCCCATGGCGTGAAGTTCATGCCGATGCGGTTGCACGGGCTCGACAGGAGCCGGAGATTCTGGATTACGGGCGCAAAGGGGCCGGCCACAACGGGGTGTTGGGGCTCGTCCGCGCCCGCTACCTCGCGGAAGTCAGAAAGTTGTGCGGATACGCCCGCCAAAGCGATGTAGCGGCCCTGATGGGCGTGTCGCGCCCCCGGGTCTCCAAGCTGGAAAGCGGTGACGTGTCGCGTACCGAGTTGGGGACGCTGCAGTCGTATGTCGCCGCGTTGGGCGGGAACCTGCGCGTGGTGGCCGACTTCGGCGAGACCAAAATCGAACTGAGCGCCTGACCCGCCGACGGGTAGCGGTCAACGATCGAGCGGCACCCGCAGCGCACTCAGCGTTGCGGCGAGAGCGTCGTATTGTCCGACCAGGGTGACGAATTCAATCAGTCGGGGCCGGTCTAGGTACTCGGATAGGTCCCGCCACGTCGCGTCGGACAACGTGCGGGTATCGAGCAACTCGTCGGTCGCGGCGAGGAGCACGCGCTGACGGTCGGTGAGACCCGAGGCGGTCGGCCCGTCGAAGATAGCGGCCTGGGTGGCGTCGTCCAGGCCGGCTTTGCGGGCCATCGGCCGGTGGTGCTGCAGTTCGTAGTCACTATCGCGTCGGTGTGCCACCCGCAGAATCACCAACTCGGTGTCGCGTTTGGGCAGCTTGCCACCGGAGAGCAATACGCCACCGAACGGCAGCCACGACCACATCAGCCGTTTGTGCTGGCCGAGTGTGGTGAACAGGTGCAACTGCGGAACCCGCTGTCGGCGCGCGGCGAGTTTGCACAACGCCCAGTTGATCAGGCCGAGGTCACGGAGTCCGGGGTCGGGGGGAATGCGGGCTGCGCCCCGGCTGTCGCGGCTGGAACTCATGCCCCCTGCTTTACCAGGCGGGGCGCCACCGTGCTGCGGTGTTCGCCAAGACCGACTGTGCGGCCCACCGCCCGGGCACCGTCAATGGTCACGTCTTAGCTACCCGGTCCCGGTGTCGACCTGCGAAGACGCAGTTTGCGGCGTTGGCAATACGGTGGGCAGCGCGGCCACAACGCGGACGGGTTTGACATGATTTCGCTGAGCGGACAACGGGACAGCGCAGGAGAACGCACGGCATGACAGACGACACATCGGCAACCGGCGCCGGCTTGGCCAAGGCCATGATGCCGGCCCCCGATCCGCACCCTGACGTTTTCGACCGGCAATGGCCGTTGCGCGTCGCCGACATCGACCGCGACGGTCGCCTGCGGTTGGATTCCGCCGCCCGGCATATCCAGGACATCGGGCAGGACCAACTGCGGGAGATGGGTTTTGAGGCCACCCATCCCCTGTGGATCGTCCGTCGCACCATGATCGACCTGGTCCGACCCATCAACTTCAGCGACATACTGCGGCTGCGGCGCTGGTGTTCGGGCACCTCCAACCGCTGGTGTGAAATGCGGGTACGGATCGACGGGAAGCGCGGGGGCGGCCTCATCGAGTCTGAGGCGTTTTGGATCAACATCAACCGGGACACCCAGATGCCATCACGCATCTCCGATGACTTCCTGGCCGGGCTGCGGCGGACGACCAGCGTCGACCGGCTGCGCTGGAAGGCCTACCTCAAGCCGGGCAGCCGTGAGGGTGCCGTCGAGATCCACGAGTACCCGATCCGGTTCACCGATATCGACTTGTTCGATCACGTCAACAATTCGGTGTACTGGAGTGTGGTGGAGGACTACCTGTCCGGTCATCCGGAATTGCTGACTGCGCCGCTACGGGTCACCCTCGAGCACGACGCCCCGATCGCGCTGGGCGACAAGTTGGAGATCGTTGCACACGTCCATCTGCCCGGCTCCACCGACCGGTTCGGGCCCGAACTCGTCGACCGCCCGGTCAGGACGCTGACCTATATGGTGGGCGAAGAAACCAAGGCGGTCGCCGCCATCTTCCCGCTCGGTAACCTGGCGGGCAGTCGCAAAAGTCCCCCTGCAACCGCCTTTTAGGGGGCGTTTGTGTCTGTTCGCGGGTGGAAAGGAGTGCCGTGTCGATCGAACGAGTAGGTGTCGTCGGTGCCGGGCAGATGGGCGCCGGCATCGCCGAGGTGTCGGCACGAGCCGGGGTGGCGGTCACGGTCTTCGAACCCACCGACGATCTGGTCACCGCGGGCCGAAACCGGATTGCGAAGTCCCTGGACCGCGGCGTGCGTGCCGGCAAGATCACCGAACGCGCCCGCGACGAAGCGGCTGGCAAGCTGACTTTCACGACCGACCTGAAAGATCTGGCCGACCGGCAACTGGTGATCGAAGCCGTCATCGAAGACGAACCGGTCAAGGCCGCCATCTTCGCCGAGTTGGACCAGGTGGTCACCGATCACAGCGCCGTGCTGGCGTCGAATACTTCCAGCATCCCGATCATGAAGCTGGCGGCGGCCACCAAAAATCCCGCGCGGGTGCTGGGTCTGCACTTCTTCATCCCGGTGCCTGTGCTGAAGCTGGTCGAGGTGGACGTCACGCTTGAGAGCTCCGAGGAGACGGTCGCCCGGGCGCGCGCGGTCGCCGAGCGCCTGGGCAAGACGCCGATCCTCACCAAGGACCGCTCGGGCTTC
>CAZPZQ010000210.1:0-6312 GCA_964590745.1 uncultured Mycobacterium sp.
CCTAGGGCCGCCAGGTCAGGGCCGCCAGCCGCGGGACACCAAGGCGGCGCGGGTGCGCTCGATCACGTCAGCGGGGCTGTCTTCGTTGATCACCACGATGTCAATCCAGCCCAGCTTCGCCAGCTTGCGCAGCCGTCGGTGGTCCCTGACGTATTGGCGACGGTCCTTCCGGTGCTGGTCGCCGTCGTACTCGGCCGCGACTTTGTACTCTGGCCAGCCCATATCGAGCCAGGCGAACGGCCAATAGCTGTTGTCGCACACCGGGATCTGGGTGGTCGGAACGGGTAAGCCCGCATCGATGAGCAACAGCCGCAGCCTGCTCTCCTTGGGGGACGCCGCGCCGCCGTCCACCAGCGGAAGCGCAGACCGCAGCCGTCGTACCCCGCGGGCGCCGGCATGCCGCTTGGCCAGCAGCAGCACATCCTCGGCGGAGAACGGTGTGGCCCAGGCCAACGCGTCCATCCGGGCGATGGCTTGGCCCCGGGGAAGGTGGCGGCCCAGGTCGTAGGCGGTGCGGGCCGGGGTGGTGACCGGCAGCCGACCGACGTAGGTGACTTCGTCGGGCTCAAGCGCCTCAGCACGCACCACTAGGCCACGCTGCGGGCGCATGCTCCCTGAGACCAACTCGATGCCGATGTCGGCGTCAACCCACTTCGCGCCGTGCAGCGCGGACGCAGCCACACCTGCGATGACTCCTTGCCGCCCGGATGCCAGCCAGGCGCCCACCGTGCGATCTCGCAGCGTCGGTGCCGCGTGCACCGGCACGTATACACCGCGGTAGATAGGCCGGTACCACCGTTGCAGCTCGTGCCTGGTCAGCCGACCATCCGCGATTGCCGCACTTCCGATGAAGACTTCCGCCATGGCGACACCTTGCCGACTGTCACCGACACAATCGTCGAAGCCGACGTTTTGCAGGGAAAGTGCGAGAGCAGCCCGGCAAAACGTCGGCCTCGGCGCAGAGGAAGGGGACTAGGCCAGGTGATCGGTGAGCGAACCCTGCTCGCCGAACAGCCGCGGCACCCACTCGTCGAGCAGCGCGGTGTTGTCGTTGTCGCTGGGGTGAAACCCGCGACGGGTGTAGTCGCGCAGACGGCGGATCGCGCTGCGGGTCAAAAACGGTGAGTGCCGCAAGGCGGCGATGCTCTTGATCAACCGCACCGGGTGGTAGGAGGCCTTATCAGCCAGCATCGACAAGGTGGTGTGCCAGGCCAGCACGCCGATGAACGAGAAACTGGTGATCCACATCGCGATGATCCGCATCCGTTCGGTGCCACCGACGGCGCGGTAGACGTCGAACGCGACGGCCTTGTGCTCGGACTCCTCCAGGGCATGCCAGAGCAGCACCGATCGGACCTCGTTGTCGCCCAGCACCTCCCGGGCCCGCGGATCACTGAGCAGTGTTTCGGCGAGCGTGGCGGTGTAGTGCTCCAGCGCGGCGGTCACGGCCAGGCAGTAGCGCGGGCTGCGCCACCGCTCCAGCCGGGCCAACCCCTTCTGGGTGCGCCGGTCGATCCGGTGGGTGGGGTAACCCATCGACTGCAATTGGTCGTTGAGTTCGCGGTGCTGGCGACCGTGGCTGACCTCTTGACCGGTGAAGCCGGCGACGGCTTTCTTCAGCTGCGGGTCGGTGATCCGGTCCGCGTAATGGCGCACCGATCGGACGAAGAAGTCCTCGCCTTGGGGAAAGAACGCCGACAGCACCGAGACCACGTGGCTCATCACCAGGTCGCCCTGCACGTAGTGGCGGTCTAGCGGTTTGACGTCGTACCGGAAGTGGATCCGTCGGACCTTGATCGGCCGCGGCGAGCGGCTGACCCTGGCACCGGAAACGTGGTCGAGTGTGGACACATCCCTCACGGTACCCTCGGTACCGGATACTGGCTAGGCCAGCGCTCGTCCGACCGAGAGCGACGTTCTGCAGGGAAACTGCGAGAACGGCTCTGCAAAACGTCGGTTTCGGCGACTGGCCGTAGCCGGACTCAGGCCAGGGCGCGGCGACCGGTGAACGCCCGGCCCAGCGTCAGCTCGTCGGCGAACTCGAGGTCACCGCCCATCGGCAGCCCGGACGCCAGTCGGGTCACGGTCAGCCCCGGGATGTCGCGCAGCATCCGCACCAGATAGGTGGCGGTTGCCTCACCTTCGGTGTTGGGGTCGGTGGCGATGATGACCTCGGCGACGTCGACGCCGTCCACCCGCTCGCCCACCCGGTTCAGCAGCTCACGGACCCGCAACTGCTCCGGGCCCACCCCGGACAGCGGATCCAGCGCGCCGCCGAGCACGTGATAGCGGCCGCGGAATTCGCCGGTGCGCTCAATGGCCTGCACGTCCTTGGGCTCCTCGACGACGCAGATCTGGGACAGGTCCCGGCGCGGATCGGCGCAGATCCGGCAACGCTCACCGTCGGAGACGTTGCCGCATACCTCGCAGAACCGCACTCCGTCGCGCACTTTCGCCAACACCGCGGTGAGCCGGTCGATCTCCGTCGACTCGACGGACAGCAGATGAAAAGCAATGCGCTGCGCGCTTTTCGGACCGATACCCGGCAGTTTGCCGAGTTCGTCGATCAGATCCTGGACCGGCCCCTCGAACATGTCAGGCGTCGGGGGGCATGCCCAGCGCATCACCCATACCGCCGGCCAGCGGCCCGAGCCGCTGCTGGGCCAGCGCGGTGACCTGCTGGGCCGCATTGGACAGCGCGCCGACGATCAGATCCTGCAGCGTCTCCACGTCGCTCGGGTCGACGACCTTGGGGTCGATCGCCACCGCGACCACCTCACCGCTGCCCTTGACGGTGACCCGCACCAAACCACCGCCAGCCTCACCCTGGATCTCGGTGCTGACCAACTCCTGCTGGGCTTGCAGCAGCTTTTGCTGCATCTGCTGCGCCTGAGCGAGCAATGCCGACATGTCGGGCTGGCCTCCGGGTTGCATGACAGTCCCCTCGCGTTGTGGTCTCGACTTGGTTTCGGCTTGGACTCCGGCGCGGTTTGAGACACCCAGCGTAGTCGGCGCCGGGTTAGCGTGGCGGCGTGCGCGTATCAGTTCGCCCGCGTGTCGGGGTGTCGCTGGCCGCCGGGATGCTGGTGGCCGGCTCCATCCTGGCCGCCCCGTCCTCGACCGCGGCGCCGGCCAATCTGGCCGGCCGGATCGTCTTTCTCGACCCGGGCCACAACGGCAGCAACGACGCATCGATCGGCCGTCAGGTACCGACCGGGCGCGGCGGCACCAAGGACTGCCAGACCAGCGGCACCACCACCAACAGTGGCTACCCCGAACACACCTTCGCGTGGGACACCACGCTGCGGATCCGCCAGGCGTTGAATGCGCTGGGAGTGCGCACCGCCATGGCCCGGGGCAACGACAACGCGCTGGGCCCGTGCGTCGACGAGCGGGCCGCGATGGCCAACTCGTTACGTCCGAACGCGGTGGTGTCCATCCACGCCGATGGCGGCCCGGCTACCGGGCGGGGGTTTCACGTCAACTACTCGGCGCCGCCGCTCAACGCCGCCCAGGCCGGCCCGTCGGTGCAGCTGGCTCGGGTGATGCGCGATCAGTTGCGGGCCTCCGGCATCCCGGCGGCCACCTACATCGGCAGCGACGGCCTGAACGGGCGGGCCGACCTGGCCGGGCTGAACCTGGCGCAGTATCCGGCGGTCCTGGTCGAGCTGGGCAACATGAAAAACCCGGTCGACTCGGCGCTGATGGAAAGCGAAGCCGGCCGGCAGAAATACGCCGATGCGGTGGTCCGCGGTATCGCCGGATTCCTGGGCAGTCAGACCCTGGTTCCCACCGCCCAGTAGGGTTTCGTAGCCCCGCGACCAGACGCAAAAACCCCTGTTTTGGCCGGGTGCTTTTACGTCTCAGTGCTCGACGTGGTTTTTCAACGACGCGAGCAGCTGCGCCTGGATCTTCTTCAGCCCGAGCGGCGCGAATAGCCGTTCGAAGAAACCCTCGACACCGCCCGCCCCGACCCAGCGGGTCTTGATGGTGACGCTGCAGCCCGGCCCGGCGGGCGCCACCGTCCACTCGGTGATCATCGACGAGTTGGCGTCTTTCTCGATGACGGTGTGGCCGGCCACGTCGACGCTGACCTGCACGTCACGAACCCGCGACCGGGTGGCCTGCAACCGCCAGGCAGCCACGGTCCCGCGACCCTGCCCGCCCTGCAGCACCCGGTAGTCGCTGTAGTGCGGCGACAGGATCTGCGGCCGCACCGTCTGGTAGTCGGCCACCGCGGCGAGCGCCGCCGCCGGCTCGGCGTTGATCAACACGGTGCTGGCCGCACTGACCTGTCCCATCAGGTGAAATCCTCCCTGGCCGGAGTATCGGCGCGGCACGCGGGTGCACTGCCCTGCACGGGCCGCAGACCGCGGTTAGCGTATATGTGATGCCTGTTCGGTCGGTTGACGCACCCGCCGCCCATGCGGCGGGGGTGCGGCGACTGCTGGACAGCTATCGGTCCATCCCGACGACGGCCGCGGTCCGGCTGGCCAAACCGACCTCGAACCTGTTCCGCGCGCGGGCCAAACCCGACACCCCCGGCCTGGACACCTCGGGGTTGACCAACGTGATCTCGGTCGATCCGCTATCCCGCACCGCCGACGTCGCCGGCATGTGCACCTACGAAGACCTGGTCGCGGCCACCCTGGCATACGGCTTGTCGCCGCTGGTGGTGCCGCAGTTGAAGACGATCACGCTGGGCGGCGCGGTCACCGGCCTCGGCATCGAGTCGGCGTCGTTTCGCAACGGTCTGCCGCACGAATCGGTGCTGGAGTTGGACATCCTGACCGGCGCTGGTGAATTGGTCACCGCATCAAGCGAACAGCATGTCGACTTGTTTCGGACCTTCGCCAATTCTTACGGCACCCTCGGATATGCCACCCGGCTGCGGATCAAGCTGGAAACCGTCAAACCGTTCGTCGCGCTGCGACACGTCCGATTCCACTCGCTGACCGACCTGGTGGCGGCGATGGACCGGATCCTCGACACCGGCGGGTTCGACGGGGTTCCGGTGGATTATCTCGACGGGGTGGTGTTCAGCCCGACCGAGAGCTACCTGTGCGTCGGGATACAGACCAGCACACCGGGCCCGGTCAGCGACTACACCGGTCAGCACATCTATTACCGATCAATCCAGCATGACGGCGATGGGGCCGTCAAAGACGACCGGTTGACCATTCACGACTACTTCTGGCGCTGGGACACCGACTGGTTCTGGTGTTCTCGGGCGTTCGGCGCGCAGCGTCCGCTGCTGCGGCGCTGCTGGCCGCGGCGCTACCGGCGCAGCAGCTTCTACTGGAAACTCATCGGCTACGACCAGCGGTTCGGCATCGCCGACCGGATCGAGAAACTTCATGGTCGCCCGCCGCGCGAGCGGGTGGTCCAGGACGTGGAACTACCCATCGAGCACTGCACGGCGTTTCTGGAGTGGTTCTTCGCGCATCTGCCCATCGAGCCGGTGTGGCTGTGCCCGCTGCGGTTGCGCAATGACGAACGCTGGCCGCTGTACCCGCTGCGGCCCAACCGAAGCTATGTCAACGTCGGCTTCTGGTCGTCGGTGCCGGCCGGTGCAACCGAAGGCGCAACCAATCGGCTGATCGAAGCCAAGGTCGGCGCGCTCGACGGGCACAAGTCGCTGTACTCGGACGCCTACTACACGCGCGAGGAGTTCGACGAACTCTACGGCGGCGAAGCATACGAGACGGTCAAGAAAACCTACGACCCCGATGGGCGTCTCCTGGACCTCTATGCGAAGGCGGTGCAGCGAAAGTGACCATCCACAAAGACCGCGGCCGGTTGAGCCTGGCTGAGGTTCTCGAGATCGTCGCGGCGGGCGGCCGGTTACCCCTGAAGTTCACCGCCTACGACGGCAGCACCGCCGGACCGGAGGACGCCACCGTCGGGCTGGATCTGCGGACGCCGCGGGGCACCACCTACCTGGCCACCGCGCCGAACGACTTGGGTTTGGCCCGCGCCTACATCTCCGGCGATCTGCAAGCCCGCGGCGTTCACCCGGGCGACCCGTATCAGCTGCTCAACGCGCTGGCCGACAAGTTGGACTTCAAACGGCCCCCGCCGCGGGTGCTGGCCAACATCGTCCGCTCCATCGGTGTGGGGCATCTGCTGCCGATTGCGCCGCCGCCACAAGAATCGCTGCCCAGATGGCGTCGTATCGCAGCGGGGTTGCGGCACAGCAAATCTCGGGACGCCGGAGCTATCCGCCACCACTACGACGTGTCGAACAACTTCTACGAATGGGTGCTCGGGCCGTCGATGACCTACACCTGCGCGGTCTACCCCGACACCGAC
>CAZPZQ010000211.1:0-6309 GCA_964590745.1 uncultured Mycobacterium sp.
CTCGCGCAGCACCTTGACCACATCGACGGCCTTGGCGTCGGACACCTCGATGGTGTCGGCGTAGTACTTGCCGATGCCGTCCAGGGTCGGGCCGCGCTGCACGACCACGCCGGTCGGCGGCACGTCGGCGATCTTGATGGTGTTGTTCTCCGACGCGAAGATCGCCTCGGAGAGGTCGAAGCCGACTTTCTTGGCGTCCACGTCAAACGCCGCGACGAATTTGACGTCGCGCACGTGGTAGGGACCGAACCGGATGTGCATCAGGCCCGGTACCGTTGAGCGCTCGTCGGCATCCCGGTAGTACTGGACACCTTGAACCAGCGAGGATGCGCAGTTGCCAACGCCGACAATGGCTACCCGCACATCAGTTGCCGGCGCTGGTGCGGTGTGCTCACTCATTGGTCGTTCTCCTTTTTCGGTACTTTCCGGTGCTGTGCTGGATTTATGAGCGCTCGGCCCGACTCTGCGCTACCCGTTCGGCCGCGATCAGCTCGTTGAGCCATTTGACTTCCCGCTCGCTGGACTCCAGGCCGAGCTGATGCAGTTGGCGGGTGTAGCGGTCAAACGAGGTACTGGCGCGGGTCACCGCGTTGCGCAGACCTTCCCGGCGCTCTTCGACCTGCCGGCGCCGACCTTCCAGGATGCGCATCCGCGCTTCGGCCGGGGTGCGGTTGAAGAAGGCCAGATGCACGCCGAAGCCGTCGTCGGTGTAATTCTGCGGACCGGTGTCGGCCACCAACTCGGTGAACCGTTGCCGGCCGGCATCGGTCAACTGGTAGACCCGCCGGGCTCGGCGGACCGGCGTGCCGGCCGGCGCGGCGTTCTCGGCGATCAGGCCGGCGGCCTGCATCCGGCGCAGCGCCGGATACAGCGAACCGTACGAGAACGCCCGAAACGCGCCCAGTAAGCCGGTGAGCCGTTTGCGCAGCTCGTAGCCGTGCATCGGCGACTCGAGCAGCAGCCCCAGAATGGCGAGCTCAAGCACCGAGTCACCTCCTTTGCCGGATCGTTAGCGCGCCGCGACGGTTCGCGGCATAGTATCGCGCCGATATAACTGATGCCAACTAGCCTACTGGTCGCGCAGCGTTCACCGGTAGGGCCGCAAGAGTTCAGGACGGGTAATTGATCCGTTCGATGTCGCCGTCGCCGCCGAACTCGATATAGCCGCCGCCGTAGTCGCTGGAGACGTACACCGACAGCGACAGCGCGCCGGGCGCGGTCGGGTCTTGGGCCGGGTCCACGATCAGATAGGTGGAACGGACGTCGGCCGGCTTGATGCCCAGCGTTTCCGGGGCGCCCCGCAGGATCGCGACCGCTGCCTTGGCGTCGAACCGGCTCAAGTCGACCAGCACCGCATCGGCGCTCTTCGGTGCGCTGGACGGAGTGGCCCAGCCGCCGCGGTAGCTGTAACTCAGTTGGCGGCGGTCCTCAGTGGGGTCCGGACGGTCCAGGGACGCGTAGTCGGGGTAGATGACCAGCCGATAACCCATGGTGTCGCCGAATTTCCTGCGGACCTGCTCAAGCAGCCCGGTCAGCCCGCCCAATGAATGCAGCTGCCGCGGCGGTGTCAGCACCTGCGGCGCCACCCCGTCTGGCTTGGCCCCCGGATCGGAGGTGAAATCCAGCGGCGAACTGGTGTTGCCGTAGACGCCCCAGCCGATCCCGATGCCGAGCAGCAGCGCCACAATCAGTGCGGCCGCTGCCACGCCCGGGACGGTGAACCGCGGCGTTCTGGCCAGCGTGGGCAACTGCACCGGGGCGCTCGCGGTCTGCAGGTCACCCACCAGATCGTGCAGATCACCGAGGGTGACGGCGCTGGTGGCGGCGCTGATCCGGTCGCGGTGTTCGGCCATGGACAGCTGCCCCTCGTCGAGGGCACGGTCGAGGATCGAGCAGGTGTCGGTCCGGTCGCTGTCTTTGGCGCGGGTTGTCGTCGTCTGCCGCGTCGCCACGGCGCTGATGGTAGAGCCTGCCGGGGAGTCCGGGCGCAAATTCCCCGACGGGCCGGGGACGGGCGGGGAAGACCGCGCCGATAACCGAGTGCGACCCCGCCGGTCCGCACCGAGACGACCGGAGGCCGTCGTACTCTGGTCACCGTGCGATTGCAGCGACAGGTGGTGGATTACGCGCTCCGGCGCCGCTCCCTGCTGGCCGAGGTGTATTCCGGACGTACCGGGGTGTCCGAGGTGTGTGACGCCAACCCGTACCTGCTGCGCGCCGCAAAGTTTCACGGCAAAGCCAGTTCGGTGGTGTGCCCGATCTGCCGTAAAGAACAGCTGACCCTGGTGTCCTGGGTGTTCGGCGACCACCTGGGTGCGGTGTCCGGTTCGGCGCGCACCGCCGAGGAACTGGTCCTGCTGGCGGCCCGATACCCGGAGTTCTCCGTTCATGTCGTCGAGGTATGCCGAACCTGCAGTTGGAATCACCTGGTGAAGTCGTACGTGCTCGGTGCGGGTTGCCCGGCCAGCCCGCCCAGCAGAACCCGGGGCCGGCGGACCGCGCGCGGCGGAGCCCGCACGGCCAGTGAATAGCCACGACGACGACGGCCGGTCGGGCACCGGGGCCCCAAGCGGAGCGGACGTCCGCGGTGCGCCCGGGTCCGCTGCCCCCGACGACCGGTCGACCACGATCATTCCCGAAGTCGGCGGCGAGACCCCGCCGGATTTGCGCGACCCGATCGAGGCGGTCAAGGCCGCGTTGGACAGCGTGGCGACGGAACGGCCGCGGCCGGGGCCGGAGGGCAGCGCATCGCCCGGACGCCCACCCGGCCCCAGCCGTTCGCCACTCGGCGAACAGCTCCGGCCGCCGGCCGTCGGCATCGGCGACCTGTTCCGCCAACTGCTGTCCGAGCTGAATTGGCGGTGGGTTCGACGCGGGTTGGCGGTCGCCGCGGCTGGCTTGCTGGTGCTGCCGTTCCTCACCTTCGTGATGGCCTACGCCATGGTGGATATCCCCAAGCCCGGCGACATCCACACCAACCAGGTGTCGACGATCCTGTCCAGCGACGGCTCGGAACTCGCCAAAATAATCCCGCCCGAAGGGAACCGCGTCGACATCGACCTCGACCAGGTGCCGATGCATGTCCGCAACGCGGTGCTGGCCGCCGAGGACCGCGACTTTTACTCCAACCCCGGGTTCTCGTTCTCCGGGTTTGCCAGAGCGGTGCAGAACAACGTGTTCGGCGGCGCCACCCAGGGCGGTTCCACCATCACCCAGCAGTACGTCAAAAACGCGCTGGTCGGGTCGCAGCGCACCGGAATGGGCGGCCTGATCCGCAAGGCGAAGGAACTGGTGATCGCCACCAAAATGTCCGGGGCGTGGTCGAAAGACGAGGTGCTGGAGGCCTACCTGAACATCATCTACTTCGGCCGCGGCGCATACGGGATCTCCGCGGCGGCGAAGGCATACTTCGACAAGCCGGTTGAGCAGCTCGACGTCGCCGAAGGCGCGCTGCTGGCGACGTTGATCCAGCGGCCATCCACGCTGGACCCGGCGGTCGATCCCGAAGGTGCGGTGCGGCGGTGGAACTGGGTGCTCGACGGCATGGTGCAGATCGGTGCGCTGTCAGCGAGCGAGCGTGCCGCACAGGTGTTTCCGCCGACCGCACCGCCGGACCTGGCCCGCAGCCAGAACCTGACCACCGGCCCCAACGGCTTGATTCAGCGGCAGGTGACCGCGGAACTGCTGAACCTGTTCGACATCGACGAGCAGACGCTGAACACCCAAGGGCTGCAGATCACCACCACCATCGATAACCAAGCTCAGCAGGCCGCCGAGAAAGCGGTGGATAAATATCTGGACGGGCAAAACCCCGACATGCGGGCCGCGGTGGTGTCCATTGACCCGCGCACCGGAGCGGTGCGCGCCTACTACGGCGGTTCGGACGCCAACGGCTTCGACTTCGCTCAGGCCGGGCTGCAGACCGGATCGGCGTTCAAGGTGTTCGCCCTGGTGGCTGCGCTGGATCAAGGCATCGGCTTGGGCTACCAGGTGGACAGCTCTCCGCTGACCGTGCACGGCATCAAGATCAGCAACGTCGGCGGCGACAGTTGCGGGACCTGCAACATCGCCGAGGCGCTGAAACGATCGCTGAACACCGCGTACTACCGGTTGATGCTCAAGTTGAAGAACGGCGCCGAAGATGTCGCCGACGCGGCCCACCGGGCCGGTATCGCGAAAAGCTTCCCCGGGGTCAGCTACACGTTGTCCGAGGACGGCAAAGGCGGCCCACCGAACAACGGCATCGTGTTGGGCCAGTACCAGACCCGGGTGATCGACATGGCTTCGGCGTACGCCACGCTGGCCGCGTCCGGTGTCTATCACCCGCCGCACTTCGTGCAGAAGGTGGTCAACGCGGATGGTCAGGTGCTGTTCGACATCGACACCAAAGGCGACACCGGTGAACAACGGATCAGCAAAGCTGTCGCCGACAACGTGACGGCCGCGATGCAGCCGATCGCCGCCTGGTCGGGCGGGCACACCCTGGCCGGCGGCCGGCCGTCGGCGGCAAAGACCGGTACCACCCAACTGGGCGAGACCGGGGACAACAAGGACGCCTGGATGGTCGGGTATACGCCGTCGCTGTCCACCGCGGTGTGGGTGGGCACGGTGAAAGGTGACGAGCCGCTGAAAAATCAGTGGGGCGGACCGGTGTACGGCGCGGGCCTGCCCGCCGACATCTGGAAGGCGACCATGGACGGGGCGCTGAAGGGCACCGACAACGAAAGCTTCGCTAAACCGACCGAGATCGGTGGCTACGCCGGGGTGCCGGCCGCGCCACCGCCACCGCCGGAGAACGAAGCGCTGCCCCCGCCGCCGGCGGAGACCGTTATCCAGCCGACTCTCGAGATCGCACCCGGGATCACCATCCCGATCGGCCCGCCCACCACCGTCACGATGGCGCCGGCGCCACCCGGGGGCCCCGGGGCACCGGTACCGCCCGGTGCGCCGGAAACGCCGTCGCCGCAGCCGTGGGGTCCGGAGCCGGCGCCGCCACCACCGGGCGCGCCGGAACAGTTACCGCCCCCGCCGCCGTGACCCGCACCGCACCGCGCCGGGTGAGTGTGTCACCGCGGCCGCTGGCCGCCGACCTGCGCAGCGCTGACGACCGAGACTGCCCCAGTCGCACCGACCCGCTCGGCCATGCACTGGCTAATCCGATCGGCGGACCGGTGGGTCGGCACGCGCTGATCGGCCGCAGCCGGTTTTTCACCCCGGTGCGGGCGATGTTCTTGATCGCGGTGGTCTTTCTCGCGCTGGGCTGGACGACCAAGGCGCCGTGCCTGCAGAGCGTGGGAACCGGCGCTCCGGACCAGCGGGTGGCCAACTGGGACCACCACCGCGCCTACTACCAGTTGTGCTACTCCGACACCGTGCCGCTGTACGGGGCGGAACTGCTGAGCCAGGGCAAGTTCCCGTACAAGTCCAGTTGGATCGAAACCGACTCCACCGGTCAGCCCCGGACCCGCTACGACGGCCGAATCGCGGTGCGCCACATGGAGTATCCGGTGCTCACCGGCCTGTACCAGTACACCGCGATGACGCTGGCCAAAATCTACACGGTGGCCAGCAAGCTGATCGCCATTCCGGTGCTGAGCGGAGTCGCCGAAGTGGTGATGTTCTTCAACATCGTCGCGTTCGGCCTGGCGCTGGCATGGCTGGCCACGGTCTGGGCCACCGCCACGCTGGCCGGCCGGCGGGTGTGGGACGCCGCCCTGGTGGCCGCGTCACCGCTGATCGTCTTCCAGATCTTCACCAACTTCGATGCGCTGGCAACGGCGTTCGCGACGGCCGGACTGCTGCTCTGGGCGCGGCGGCGGCCGGTGTCGGCCGGTGTGCTGATCGGACTGGGCGCCGCGGCAAAGCTGTATCCGGCGCTGTTTTTGGGGCCGCTGCTGGTGCTGGCCGTGCGCACCGGCCGGGGACGCGAGGTGCTCCGCACCGCCGCGGCGACGGCTGCGACCTGGCTGTCGGTCAACCTGCCGGTGCTGGTGTTGTTCCCCCGGGGCTGGTCGGAGTTCTTCCGGCTCAACACCCGTCGGGGCGACGATATGGATTCGCTGTTCAACGTGGTGAAGTCGTTCACCGGTTGGCGCGGCTTCGACCCCGACTTGGGCTTCTGGCAACCGCCGGTGGTGTTGAACTCCGTGGTGGCGGCGCTGTTCGCGGCGTGCTGCGTCGGGATCGGCTATGTTGCGCTGACCGCGCCGAGCCGCCCCCGGGTGGCTCAGCTGGCCTTCCTGGTGGTGGCGGCGTTCCTGCTGACCAACAAGGTGTGGAGTCCGCAGTTCTCGCTGTGGCTGGTGCCGC
>CAZPZQ010000212.1:0-6306 GCA_964590745.1 uncultured Mycobacterium sp.
CGGTGGCGTGGCAGAGCGGCCTAATGCACTCGCCTTGAAAGCGAGAGACGGCTAACACCGTCCGGGGGTTCAAATCCCTCCGCCACCGCCGCGCAACCGTCGTGAGCTGCCGTGATGCTGCTCACATGGATGTTAAACCCATAAACCTTAGGTTAGTTGGCAAAACCCAATATTAGGTAAGTGCCGCTTCGGGCAGACCGGTCTCCGTCGTTTCCATCGGTCTGCGGTGGCCATACACCGTTTGTGTCACTGTCATTACCGATGGTGCAAGGTGTGGCCGGATGCTGAACGTGAAAAGCCGCCCGCGAGGTATGTGTTTTCTCTCCATGTCACCTAATGTATCGTTAAGCAATTCGGGCGGGTCGGATCGGGAGAACATGATGCAGCAGACGCTACGTCCATATGTCACCACCGGTGTCGCCATCGCCGGCGTCGGCCTGGTCGCCGTCGTCCCCGCGGTACCACGAAGCCCGTGGGGACCCCAGCCCTTCCCGAACGCACACCGGCATCTGCAGCCGGTCGAGCACCGCGACGTTGCGCTAACAACCGACGCTTCCGATCCATTTGCGCCCTGGACAACACTTTTCACCAACACCGCCAACAACCTGGCCAACCTAGCCCAGCACTCCTTCCCGAACCCGCTGATCGAGCAGATCATCAGCGACCCCGGGTCGCTGGCTCGGCTGCCAGAAGTGCTCACCTTCTTGACCACCGTCGCGCCGGACGTCAGCGTCGACTTCTCCCAATTCCCGGGGCAACTGTCCATCGAGCTGACGCCACTGCTCACCGTGGCGTTCGCCATCCTCGGACCGTGGATGACGGTGTCCAACGCGTTCGCGGACATCGTCGACCAGATCACCAACCCGACCAGTGGGTCGGACCCGCTCATCACGCTGTTGAACGCGCCGGCGGTTCTGCTCAATGCGTTCCTCAACGGTGAGAACGGCATTGGCCTGCTCGGGATGGACATCCCCACCTGGAACGGCACCTTGGTGGGCGCTCAGGCTATGGACATCAAGCTCGGGGTCAGCGATATCCTCAACGGCCTGGGCTTGCAAGACCAGACGTTGACCGGGCTGCTCGACGAAATCGGCCTCGGCGACAAGCCGCTGGCCGGCGTGGCCACCAGCTTCCTGGACGCGCTGGGCCTGGGCGATCAGACCCCGGTCGACCTGATCGACCAAACCGGGCTGGGCCAGGAGTCGGTGGCCAGCTTGCTGATCGACCTGCTCGACGCCACCGGCGTGGGCAACCCGACGGTGTCCGACTTGGTCAACGACATCGGCCTGGGCGACCAGACGCTGGCCGGGCTGGGGTCGCAACTGTTCGATGCGCTGGGACTCGGCGACCAGACGGTGGCCGACTTGGCCGACAACGTCCTGGACAGCATCACCGGCGACGACACCGTCGGCGGCTTGCTGGTCAAGGTGCTCGACGCGCTGGACCTCGGCCAGCGCACCCCGGTCGAGCTGATCAGCGAGACCCCGCTGGGCGACCAGACGGTGGGCGGCATGAGCACCCTGCTGCTCGACCTGTTGGGCGTGGGCCGGCAAACCCCGGTCGAACTGGCCGACGCCATCGGCGTGGGCCAGCTGTCCCTGGGCAACCTGGTGCCGGACATTCTCGACGCCCTGAACCTCGGCGGCAAGACGCCGCTCGACCTGCTCGACCAGGCAGGTGTGGGCAGCCAGAGCCTGGGTCACGTGCTGGCCGGCTTCCTCAACGGCGCGGGCCTGAGCAACACCACGTTCGGCGACGTCATCACCGACGCCGGCCTCAAAGACATGACCATCGGCGACATCGTGGAAGCGATCAGAACGAATCCCAACGACCCGTCGACGTCGCTGGCCAACGTCTCGTTGGGGACCATCCTGAGCAACCTCGGCTTCAGCAACACCAGCACAACTGGTCAAGGCGGCATCACGCTGGGCGATCTGATCAAGGCCAGCGGAGGTACCTACAGTTTCGGCAAGCTCGTTGACAACAGCTTGATGGACCAACTGGGTGATCAGACCGTCGGCAGCGTCCTGGCCGGCCAAGGGTTGGGCAACCAGAGCCTGGAGGAGCTGCTCAAAGGCGACCCCACCGATCCCGCCTCGGTCGACCTGTGGGACATGAAGCTCACCGACTACCTGGAAACCAACCTGACCACCTCGGTGCACGACACGCTGGCCACCAACCCGCTGGGCAGCACCGACCTGGACACCCTGGTCGGCCAGTTGCTCACCGACGCGGGCATGAACAACACCACCATCGGCGACCTGCTCACCCAAGCCGGCCTGGGCAACACCACGGTGGACCAACTGGTCGGCCAGCTGCTCACCGACATGGGCATGAACAACCAGACCTTGACCCAGGTGCTCACCGACCTGGGTTTCAACGATCAGGATCTGGACAGCCTGGTGCAATCCCTCGGCCTGGACCAGACGGTCGGCTCGTTGCTCGGCGACACCGACATCGGCAACCTGACGCTGAACCAACTGCTCAGCCAACTGCTGGGCGATCAGACGGTGGGCCAAGCGCTCGACCAGGCCGGCATCGGCGACACCAGCCTGGACACCCTGATCCACAACATGCTCGGCGACATCAATGTGAGCCAACTGCTGCAGGACGCCGGCCTGGGCGACATGGATCTGGACACCCTGGTGAGCAACTTGCTCGGCGACACCACTCTGGACTCGCTGCTGGGTGACCTGGGCTTCGGCAACATCAGCCTGGAAGACCTGCTCAACGACCTGGGCCTGTCCGACTTGGCCAACGTCCATGTCGGGGACTTCTTCGGCTCGATCCCCTACCTCTTCTACGGCTTGCCCGAACAGATCGCGGCGGTGTTGGCCGGCGGATAGCCGTCCCGCCCGGAGTTCTTGAGTGTCCGATTGGAGAACATGATGCAGCAGACGCCTCGCCCGTACCTCACCTCGGGCATCGCCGTCGCGGGCGCGGCTCTGATCGCCGTTGTCCCGGCCGCGCCGATAACTCCGGACGCCGGCCCGCAGCTACCCCAACTGCAGCGTCACGCCGTCACACTGACCGCCGACGGTTTCTTCGACCCGTGGACCGAACTGTTCACCAACACCTCGGAGAACCTGTCCAAGATCGCGTCGTCGCCCGGCTGGGCCGACGTGGTGACCCAGTTCCTCAGCAACCCCACCGAGTCGTGGTCCAACCTCTCACACGTCGTCACCCTGATGACGACGCTGCTGCCGGAGATCAGCGCGTCGTTTCACGGGTTCCCGCTGACGCTCGGCGTCGACCTTCCGCCGACCCTGAGCAGCGCGCTTGCCGCGATCGGCCCATGGATCATCCTCTACAACACCTTCAACGACCTGACCAGCAAGATCCTCGACTTCAGCGACCCGTCCGCCGCGTTCGCCGCGCTGATCAACGCGCCGGCCATCCTGCTCAACGCATTCCTGAACGGCCAATCCGTCATCAACGTGGCGCCCGGTGTGACCCTGCCGCTGTTCAACGGTCTGCTGGTGGCGCCGCAGTCCTTCGACCTGACCACCAACCTCGGCGAGCTGGTGGACCAGGCCGGCTTCGGCAGTTCGACCATCACCGACCTGCTCGACCAGGCCGGCGTCGGCGACCAGTCGATCGCGAGCTTGCTGTCCTCGCTGCTCGATTCGGCCGGCCTGGGCGACCTCACCCCGGTCGGGTTGCTGGACAAGTTCGGGGTGGGCCAGGAATCGATCGCCACCCTGGCGATAGATCTGCTCAAGTCGGCCGGCATCGACAACCCGACCATCTCGGATCTGGCCCAGCAGCTGACCGGCGGCGACCAGACCATCGCGAGTCTGCTGGCCGGCCTGATCCCCGGTGACCCCACCATCACCGATCTGCTCGACCAAACCGGTCTGGGTGATGAAACCCTGGGCGGGCTGATCAAAGACGCGCTCGCGTCCGCCGGGTTCGACAACCCGACCATCACCCAGTTGGTCGACCAACTCGGCTTCAACATGAACGTGACCGAGTTGATCACCACCATGCTGGGCAACCCGTCGATGTCGGGTCTGCTGTCCGGCTTGCTCGGCACCGATCATCCGGCGACGATCGGCGATCTGGTCACCCTGCTGCTCGGCACCGAACCCGGCGACTTCGGTGCCATGACGGTCAAAGACCTGTTCGACATGCTGACCGACCCGAACAACAACGACGCCTCGGTGGGCAGCTACACCCTGGCCGAGTTCGTCGTGTATCTGCTCAACCAGGCCGACCCCAGCCTGGACTGGACGCTGTCCGAGGCCCTGCAAAACCTGGATATGCCGCTGCCCAACGATCCGACCACCAGCATTCCGCTGGCCGATATGACGCTGCATCAACTGTTGTCCGGTAACCCGGACTTCACCGCGCCGGACTCCTGGCGAGCCCTACTGGCCGGCATTCCGCTCGACGCCAACCACCCGTCGCTGGGCAATATGACCATCGTCGACCTCTGCAAGTTCGCCGGTGTCAGCGTCCCGATTTTCGGTTGCGACGGCATCGACAACTTCCCGGCAAACCTGGCGACGGGCCTTAGCGAGGGCGAGACCCTGAACGACCTGATGGGCCACCGGTCAGTGGTGGAAACACTGGACAACCTGAAGAACGTCAACGGCGTGGCGCTGGGCCAGATGACGGTCGGCCAGCTCATCACCGCGACCGGCGAGGGCAACGTCAAATTCAGTGACATCCTGCTGAACCTGCAGAGTGATCTGCACCTGACCAACACCATGGACCAGATCCTCACCGCGCTGGGCCTGGACAACGAGCACCTGACCGACATCCTGGTCAACGGCTGGAACCTGAACAACACCACGGTGGAGCAGCTGCTCGACGACTGGGGGCTGGGCAACATCACCTTGGCCGACTTCCTGAACAACCTGGGTCTGGACAACACCACGGTCAACGACCTGCTGACCGACCTCGGCCTGAACACCCTGCATCTGAACACACTGATCGACGGCCTGGGCTTCAGCGATCCGGACATGAGCCTGAACGCGCTGCTCAGCGACTGGGGGCTGGACAACCTGGACGTCGACACCGTGTTGGACCGGCTGCTCGGCAACGCCACCGTCGGCGACCTGCTGAACGGCCTGGACCTGAACAACGTGCACCTCAACGACGTGCTCGACGCCCTGCTGGGCAACACCACGCTGAGCTCGGTGCTGACCAACATCGGCCTGGACAGCACCGACCTGGACACCATCATCAGCAAACTGATCCCGGACAACATCACGGTCGACTCGATCCTCAGTTCGTGGGGCCTGGACACCGTGACGGTGGATCACATCCTCGAGAGCATGGGACTGTCCGACACCGACATTCTCAGCTTGCACGCCGGCGACTTCGCCGGCCTGTGGCCCGAGCTGCTCAACGTGATCCCGCAGCAGATCGCCGCGGCTCTGGGCGGCTAGCGCGGTCCGCTAGCAAACCTACCGAAGGTCAGCGCAGAAAGAGGTATCCCAGTGGCTGGTCAACATCGCAGCGGGCGGCGGCGCCGCCGGATCACGGGTGCGACGACGACGGTCGGTGCGTTTCTGGCGTTCGGGATGACGCCGCTGGCCAGCCCGCCGCCGGCCAAGGCTGACTTCGGCTTCGAAGAGGTGGTCGACCAGATCCTCTCGCCATTCATGGACACCGCGACGCAGAGCTTCGACTGGGATGCGTTGTGGACTCCCACCGCCTGGGAAACCTTCTTCGCTCCGGAACACTGGGACGCCATCCTCAACAGCGCGACCACCGGCCCGATCTGGGCCGCGTCGTCACTGCCCACCGGTGACGAGTGGTTCAACCAGTTCGTCTACACCCCGGTGCACCAGGCGGTGCAGGACTGGATCAACAGCCCGTTCGGCAGCCAGGTGAACAGCGTCATCAACCAGCTGGCCGGCTCTTACGTGATCGGCAACGGCGTCGACGGCACCGCGGCGCATCCCGACGGCGGCGATGCCGGCTGGTTGCTCGGCGACGGCGGCGACGGCTGGGGCTACTCCGGCAGCGGCGGCGACGCCGGCTGGCTGCTCGGCAACGGCGGCAACGCCGGCAGCATCAGCGATGTCAGCGACGCCGGTGCCGGCGGCGTCACCACCTTCGCCGCCACGGTTGCCCCGGTTAACGGGAC
The DNA here is from genome assembly GCA_964590745.1 of uncultured Mycobacterium sp. GTDB lineage: Bacteria > Actinomycetota > Actinomycetes > Mycobacteriales > Mycobacteriaceae > Mycobacterium. The sequence goes on from CAZPZQ010000212.1 coordinate 6,101, forward strand.
GCCCGGCCACGGCGGCGACGCCGCTGTCTGGTTCGGCAACGGCGGCAACGGCACCGACGGCGGTGACGGTCAGTTCGGCGGAACCGGCGGTGTCGGCGGTGACGGCGGTGCCGCCGGGTGCGATGTCGGCAACGGCGGAACCGGCGTCCGTGGCGGAGCGCACGGTGAGCGTGGACGCGGCGGCACCAACGGAGCCGGCGGCGGGG
>CAZPZQ010000213.1:0-4223 GCA_964590745.1 uncultured Mycobacterium sp.
GGTTCACCTCGCCGCACCCGGCCGAGTTCACCGACGACGTCATCGAAGCGATGGCGGAAACGCCCAATGTCTGCCCGGCGCTGCACATGCCGTTACAGTCCGGCTCGGACCGCATCCTGCGTGTGATGCGTCGGTCCTATCGCGCCGAGCGCTACCTGGGCATCCTGGACCGGGTGCGTGCCGCGATACCGCACGCTGCGATCACCACCGACCTGATCGTCGGGTTTCCCGGCGAGACCGAGGCAGACTTCGAGGCCACCCTAGACGTGGTGCGTGCCGCCCGTTTCGCGGCCGCCTTAACTTTCCAGTACTCCAAGCGGCCGGGCACGCCGGCCGCAGAGTTGCCCGATCAGCTGCCGAAAGCCGTTGTGCAGGAGCGCTACGACCGACTGGTGGCGATTCAGGAACAGATCTCGCTGGAGGAGAACCAGGCCCACATCGGAAACACCGTCGAGGTGCTGGCCGCGGTCGGGGAGGGCCGCAAAGACGCCCACACCGCCCGGATGAGCGGCCGGGCTCGCGATGGTCGGCTAGTCCATTTCAGTCCGGGCGATCTGCAGGTGCGGCCTGGTGACGTGGTGACCACCACAGTGACCGGGGCTGCCCCGCACTATCTGCTCGCCGACGGACCCACGTTGACGCATCGACGCACCCGCGCCGGAGACACCCACGCCGGACCGCCACCCGGGGTCAGTCTCGGGATGCCCCGGATCGGTGCGCCCAGGGGGACACGGTGAACGACGAATCGGACAACCAGGTGGGTTTTGACGCCTACCGGGCCGATCTCGAATCGGTGGAGCGCCGCATTGCCGGCGAAATCGAGCCCGGCGGCCGGGCCCTGGTGGTCTTGATCGCGGTGTTCGTGCTGTTGGTGTCATTTCTGTTGCCGCATACCGGCCAGGTCAAGGGCTGGGATGTGCTGTTTGGTGGCGACGACGCCGCGGCTGCCGCGGTGACGCTGCCATCCCGGCTGTTCATGTGGCTGGCATTGGTGTTCGGGGTCGGCTTCTCCCTGTTGGCGCTGTTGACCCGGCGGTGGGTGCTGGCCTGGCTGGCGCTGACCGGCTCGGGCGTGGCAACCGCTGTCGGCCTGTTGGCGGTGTGGTCGCGCCAAACCGTCGCCGAAGGACACCCCGGCCCGGGCATTGGGCTGATCGTCGCGTGGATCAGCTTGATGGTGTTGACGTTTCACTGGTCCAGACTGGTGTGGTCGCGCACAATGGTGCAGTTGGCCGCTGAGTCGCAGCGCCGCGACGCAGCTGCGCAACGCCAGGCCAAAACCCTGCTAGACGACCTCGGCACACCCGACGACCGGCCGCCGCAAACCGAATAGCGGCGTTAGCACGCGACGCGGCACGGTGACGTCAGGGGCCGCGGGTCAGTGCCCGCTCGGCGGCCTCGGCCCATTGTCGCCACTGCGCGGCGCTGGCGCTGGCTTCGGCGGCGTCCTTGTCCCGACCCGCGGCCTGGGCTTTCTGTGCCTGACGTTCGAATTGCTCGGCGCGAGAACGGAATTGAGCGGCACGGGCCTGAGCTTCCGGATCCACCCTGGCTGCGTCGGCGGCCGCGTCGGCGTCCCGCACCTTCTTTTCCACCGCGCGCAACCGTCGCTCCAATTCCGCCGCGCGCTCGCGGGGCACCTTACCGATCGCATCCCATTTGGCCATGATGGAACGCAGCGCCGCGCGCGCTGCGTCGCGGTTAGCCGGATCGAGTTGCTCGGCCTCAGCCAGCAACATCTCCTTGGTGGCCGCGTTGGCCTGCAGACCGGCGTCGCGTTCGGCGGCGGCCGAGTTCCGTGCGGTGAAAAATATGTCCTGAGCCGCTTTGAAACGCTGCCACAGCGCGTCGTCGACGTCTCTGGCCGTGCGCCCGGCGGCCTTCCACTCGGTGAGCAGTTCGCGGAAGGCGGCGCTGGTGGCGGCCCAGTCGGTGGACGTGGCCAACTCTTCGGCCCGCCGGCACAACCGCTCCTTTTGCTGACGCGCGCCGGCGCGTTCTCGGTCCAGTTCGGCGAAATGCGATCCGCGGCGCCGGCTGAACGCGTCGCGGGCCGCGGCATATCGCTTCCACAACTCGTCGTCGGTCTTGCGGTCCAAGCCGGTTATCGTCTTCCATTCGTCGAGGATGGCCCGTAACCGATCGCCGGCGGCCTTCCACTGCGTCGAACTTGCCGCCAGGTTCTCGGCCTCGGCGACCAGCGCCTCTTTGCGGGCGGTCGCTGCACTGCGTTGTTCTTCCCGGCGCGCCCGGTTCTCCGCGGCGACCGCCTCGGCGTGTTCCCGGATGGCGGCTAGTCGCTCGGCCAGCGCGTCGACGTCGCCGAGCACACTGGCCGTCGGCAGTGCCTCGGCCAACGACATCGCGGTGGCCTTGATCTTGCGAGCGTCGCCGGTGCCGGACGCCAGCCGCTTCTCCAGCAGGGCGACTTCCGTGCTCAGGTCGTCGAAGCGGCGGCCGAAATGGTCGAACGCGGCCTCCGGGTCGCCGGCCTGCCACGAGCCGATCTGGCGTTCGCCGGCTGAACTGATCAGCCATACCGTGCCGTCAGCGTCGACGCGTCCGAACCGGCGCGGGTCGTTCGGCGGCGACCCGGCGACCTGGTGCACAACCGGCCGCACGCTCGGGCCAGGACCCGGTCGCGGCACCGGGCGGGGCGTCGGGCCGGACGCATCACTGTTGGTCATCATGTGCTGCCGTCACCTGCCCTTCGCGCGCCGAGCACCCGCGCACCTGCCGCGCACCGCGGCGCCGTTTCACCCGCTTCGTCTACCCGTATTCAAGCAGTTTGCCGCCGGGAGCGCCGCCGCATTGTGCCGGTCCTCGAGCCGACTGGCTGCTGGTGCCAGAGTATTAGCGATTAGCGGCGGCCGCGCCGGTGAGGGGGAGATCGGCGGTGGCGAAGGAAATCATCGCGGCGCTTCTCGCGCTGGGGGCGGCGCTGTTCGTCGTGATCAGCGATGTGATTCACCAGCGGACCGCTCATGTGGTCACCGACGAAGCCGTCGGGCACGTCGAACTGTTCACCCGGCTGCTGCGCGGCCGGCGGTGGTGGGCGGGCAGCCTGGTCGCGGCAGTGGGGTTCGGGCGGCAGGCCGGCGCGCTGGGCTTCGGTTCGGTGCTGCTGGTGGAGGCGCTGCTGGTGACCTCACTGCTGTTCGCGCTACCGATCAACGCGCGGCTGTCCAGTCGTCGGCTGGACTGCTCGGTCTGGACCTGGGCGGCACTGCTGGCCGCGGCCGACGCCGTCATCATCACGCTGGGCCACCCCACCGCCGGGCAGTCACGGGCGGCGCTGCGTACCTGGCTCGGGGTGGTCGCGGTATTCGGTCTGCTGCTGTCGCTGTGCCTGCTGGGACCCGGCTCCGGCCGGCCGGTGGCCTGTTGCGTCGCTGACCGGCCTCCGCGCCGCCAAAGGGTATTCTTGCCGCTCAGGGTCCAGCCCGACGACGGCCCGGGCCAGTAGGCACATCGTGCACCGGCCGGACGTCGGTTGAGGAGGCCAGCTATGTCGACCGCCAACATGATCGCGGCGCTGCTCGCGCTGTGCGCCGCGCTGGCATCCGCGATCGGCGATGTGATCCGCCAGCGGTCTGCGCAAGAGATCACCGATAAGCAGGTCGGCCACCTGGAGCTGTTCCTCTTGTCATTGCGAGACGCGCGCTGGTGGGGCGGTGGCATGGCGGCGGTGGCCAACTACGGCCTGCAGGCCGCGGCACTGGCGGTCGGTTCGGTGATGCTGGTCACCGGTCTGCAAGTGACCGCGCTGTTATTCGCGCTGCCGATCTACACCTGGCTGACCCGCCGCGGGGTGAGCCGTTGGGAGTGGGCCTGGGCGGGGCTGCTGGCGTCGGCGTTGGCGGTGGTGGTGGTGGTGGGCGATCCGACCGAGGGCACCCACCATGCGCCCGCACGCACCTGGATCGTGGTCACGATAGTGCTGGTTTCGACCCTGATCGTCTGCGTGCTGGCGGCCCGCATCTTCGCCGGCCGTCCCTCCGCGGCGGTGTTGCTGGCATTGGTGGCCGGCATCTCGTTGGCGACGTTCGCTTTGCTGACCAAGGTTCTCGTCGAGATCTTCAAAGCCGACGGCATCGGTGCGGTCTTGCGATCGCCGGAACTGCTGCCGTGGTTGATGGCGACGCTGGCCGGGATGATCTTCCAGCAGTCGGCGTTTCGGGCCGGGGCGCTGACCGCATCGATGCCGACCATGATCGTGAGCA
>CAZPZQ010000213.1:4233-6297 GCA_964590745.1 uncultured Mycobacterium sp.
GGCGACGGTGCTGGGTGTGCTGTTGCTCAACGAGACGATCAACGCCGGCGGAGTCGAGGATGTGGTGGTGGCGGTGGCGGTGATGCTGGTGATCGTCGCGACGGCGGCGTTGGCTCGCGGCGAAGCCGCCACCATGGCCGCTGAAGCCGGCGGCAGTGACACGGTCCGGCCGGTGATGTCACCGGTGAACCGTTAACTTTGAGGCGTGCTAGGCGCCATCGCGCACTGCGGCCGCTGAGCTGACGGAGTTGCGGGCTGCCGTGTTCGCTGCCGTGGAATCGCTGCCACCGCGCTGGATCGCGGTGGGCGCCTGCGCCGGGGGTGGTGCCACCGCGGTTTTCGGTCCCGACTGCGCGGCAACCTTCGCAGGCTTCGGGGTCGATCTGCCGGTGCGGTTGTCGCCGCGCGCTCACCGCCCGGCGGGACTACCGCTGTGTGCGTTGATGGCCGGCTGGGTGCGGGGTCAGGTGCGGCCCGACGATGGCGTGCAGGTACGCAGTTACGCCGACACCGACACCGCGCCGGCGCAGGGCGTGCGGCTGCGCGCTGAGCTTGACCGGTCGCCCGAGCCGGTCGGCGTGCTGGTCGTCGCCGACGGCGCCAACACGCTCACCCCGCCGGCTCCCGGCGGCTACCACCCGGCGGACCTCGAAGTGCAGCAAGTCCTCGATGACGCCTTGGCCGACGGCGACATCCCGGCTTTGACCCGGCTGCCCGGACAGGTCGTCGGGCGGGCAGCGTTCGCGCTGCTGGCAGGGCTGGCCGGACCGGGGCCGCGAGCCGCCAAGGAGTTCTACCGCGGGGCGCCCTACGGCGTCGGTTACTTCGCCGGCGTCTGGCAGCCGTGAGGCCGATCGCGATCGTCGGACCGACCGGCACCGGGAAATCCGCGCTGGCACTCGGGGTCGCCGAACGGCTGGGTGGCGAGGTCGTCAATGCCGACGCGATGCAGCTGTATCGAGGTATGGACATCGGCACCGCCAAGCTGACCGTCGAGCAGCGCCGCGGTATTCCGCACCATCAGCTCGACGTGCTGGATGTCACCGAAACCGCGTCGGTGGCCCGCTACCAGCAAGCCGCTGCCGCTGACGTGGAAGCGATCGCGGCACGTGGCGCGGTGCCGGTTGTGGTCGGCGGCTCGATGCTTTACCTGCAGGCGCTGCTGGACGACTGGTCTTTCCCGGCGACCGACCCGGCGGTGCGGGCCAAATGGGAACGGCGGCTCGACGAAGTCGGGGTCGCCGCGCTGCACGGTGAACTGATGGCTCGCGACCCGGCGGCGGCCGCGGCCATCTTGGCCACCGACGGCCGGCGCATCGTGCGGGCGCTGGAGGTGGTGGAGCTGACCGGACAGCCGTTCGCCGCGTCGGCGCCCGATATCGGCGCCCCCCGTTGGGACACCGCCATCATCGGACTGGACTGCGAAACGCGCTTGCTCGACCGACGGCTCGCCCAGCGAACCGACACGATGTTCGCTCAGGGCCTGGTCGACGAAGTGCGCACGCTACTGGACCGGGGCTTGCGGAGCGGGGTCACCGCGTCCCGCGCCCTCGGCTACGCCCAGGTGATCGCCGCGCTGGACGCCGGCGGTGCAGAGCAGGCACTGGCCGACGCGCGCGAGCAGACCTTCATCGGCACCCGCCGCTACGTGCGACGTCAGCGGTCCTGGTTTCGTCGCGACCACCGGATCCACTGGTTTGATGCCGCCAGCGCAGAATCCGCCGCCAGCGTCGGAGCCGTGGTAGAGATCTGGCGCCACGTATCCTGAGCAGGTGATCCGCGCCGGTCGACGATGATTCCGGCGCAGCCGGGATCGGAGGAGCGGCGCGCATGATTTTGCCGGTCGACGATGATTCCGGCGCAGCCGGGATCGGAGGAGCGGCGCGCATGATTTTGCCGGTCGACGATGATTCCGGCGCAGCCGGGATCGGAGGAGCGGCGCGCATGATTTTGCCGGTCGACGATGATTCCGGCGCAGCCGGGATCGGAGGAGCGGCGCGCATGATTTTGCCGGTCGACGATGATTCCGGCGCAGCCGGGATCGGAGGAGCGGCGCGCATGATT
>CAZPZQ010000214.1:0-2097 GCA_964590745.1 uncultured Mycobacterium sp.
GATAGTTCTTCACATACTGCTGTTCGAGAGTGGATCCACCGCGGGTGTCGAGGTCGCCCGATGCATATCCGGCCAGCCCGGTCAGCGTGCCCTTCCAGTCCACCCCGTTGTGTTCAGCAAACCGTTTGTCCTCGATCGAGACGATTGCCAACTTCATCGTGTCGGCAATTTTGTCGCTGGGCACCTCGAACCGGCGTTGCGAGTACAGCCAGGCGATGGTGTTGCCTTTCGCGTCGACCATCGTCGACACGGCCGGCACCGCGCCATCGACGAGTTGGGCCGAGCCGTTGGCGACCACGTCGGAGGCCCGATTGGACACCAATCCGAGCCCACCGGCCAGCGGGAACAGTAGCGCGGTGACGAGGACGCTGGCGAGCAGGCAGCAGCCGGCCAACTTGGCCACCGTGATACCGGTCGGCGGGCGCTCCGACATGGCTAACACAGTAGCGATGAGGCGCTACTCGGCCGAGGCAGGCCCCGAGCCGGTGACCGCGAAATCATCGCCGTCGGCGCAGTCGACCGAAGCCCGCAGCCCTCCGCGACCACGATTTTCGTCCGCTTTCATGATCGGACGGCACGGTTGTCCCAAAAAAGCCGCTATCAAACTGTTGCGCAAATGCAACCTGACCACCTAACTTATAGACACGCTGCGATTCAGGTAACACTGGTCCGCAGAACGTGGCGTAGATCGCATTGCGACTTACGCGCGGACCGGACAGGTGGCTGCTGTGGCGGCCGGGACGGAGGGATCACCAGTGTCTGCTACTCGGCCCGCGGTGCGCAAGACCAACACACCGGCGACAGCTCCCCCCCGTGGCCTGCTTCGCGGCGCTCAAGACGAGGGTCGGATCGCCTGGGTCTCCAAGGCGTTGTGCCGGACCATCGATCCCGATGATCTCTTCGTGCGAGGTGCCGCGCAGCGCAAGGCGGCGGTGATCTGCCGGCATTGTCCGGTGATTCTGGAGTGCGCCGCCGACGCCTTGGACAACCGGGTCGAGTTCGGCGTCTGGGGCGGCATGACCGAGCGGCAGCGGCGCGCTCTGCTCAAGCAGCACCCCGAGGTGACTTCGTGGGCGGACTACTTCGCTACACAGCGCAAGCAACGCAGCGCTGGCTAACTCTCCTTCGCCGACGTCAGCTGGTCGGCGATCGCCCGTAGCGCCTCCAGGTCGGAAACATCGAACGGCAGTGACGGAACCCCGACGATTGCGACATGCGGGTTGGCCCGGGTGAACCGGGACAGCAACCGGACCTCTCGTTTGGCGGTCGAGCCGCGACCGGCGTGGATCTGCAACACCGCGATGGTCAGGGCAGCTGCACCGTTCGCCGATGGGTCGGCTTCCAGTTTTTCCTGCAATGTCGTCAGGCCGTCGATCGCGGTCTCGATCGACAGCGCACACAGCATCGGGTGGGTGCGGTTGAGGATCAACCCGGCCAGCGGCATGTGTTCCTGCGACAACCGGTCCACGAAGAACGACGCTTCACGCAACGCATCCGGTTCGGCCGCCGACACCACCACGAACTGGGTACCACGCCGCTTGAGCAGTTCATAGGTGCGGTCCGCCTTTTCCCGGAAGCCGCCGAAGGTGGCATCCAGAGACTGCACGAAAGCGGCTGCGTCGGAAAGCATTTGCGAACCCAGTATGGTCGAGAGCGCTTTCATCGCGAGGCCGAGGGCACCGGCGACCAACCGTCCGATGCCGCGCCCGGGACCGAGCAGCAGCCGCCACAGCCGACTGTCCATGAAGCTGCCCAACCGTTTCGGCGCGTCCAGGAAGTCCAGCGCATTACGAGACGGCGGCGTGTCGACCACCACCAGGTCCCACCGATCCTGGGCGAGGAGTTGGCCGAGCTTTTCCATGGCCATGTATTCCTGCGTGCCGGCCAACGAGGTGGCAACCGTCTGATAGAACGGGTTGTTCAAAATCGCATCGGCCCGGTCCGCTCCGGAGTACTGGATCACCATCTCGTCGAAGGTGCGACGCATGTCGAGCATCATCGCGTAGAGCTCACCGGGCACCTCGGGTGCCAGCGGACCGCGCTGCGGAGTATTGCCGAGGTCATTGATGCCCCGCGCCTGGGCCAACCGCTTGGCCG
>CAZPZQ010000214.1:2107-6281 GCA_964590745.1 uncultured Mycobacterium sp.
CTTGGCCGGATCGATGGTCAGCACCACCACGGTGCGGCCGTAGTCGGCCGCCCGCAGCGCCATCGCCGCGGCGGTGGTGGTCTTGCCGACGCCGCCGGCACCGGTACACACCACCACACGGTTGGCGGTGTCGGCCAGCATGGCTGCGGTGTCGAGGGTCGGCGGCATGACGGCCGGATCGGGTGTCATCGCACTCCCTGCTGGGCGAGTTCTTCGGACAGCTCGTACAGGCTGCCCAGATCGATTCCGTCCGCGACCGTGGGCAACTCCAGCCGAGGCACGCTCAACTCGGACAGCTGCGCAGCGGTTTCGGCGCGCGCGCTGATCCGGGTGGCGTGGTGGATGGTCTCGGTCAGCAGCCCGGCGAAGTCGGCGTCGGTCAACTTGATCCTGGCCATGGCCAGTCCGGCCCGCACCGCATCCGCGTCGACGACACCCTCGGCCGCCTTGGCCAAGTCGGCGGGCTCCAGGTAGGCGGGGATGCAGCGGTTGACGATGACGCTGCCGACGGGCAGGCGAAGCTGTTTCAACTCCTCGATCGCCTCGATGGTTTCCTGCATGGGCAGCGACTCGAGCAGCGTCACGATGTGGATCGCGGTCTGATCGGAGCGCAGCAGCTGCACCACGCCGTCGGCCTGAGAATGCACCGGCCCGCCTCTGGCCAGGTCGGCGACCGCCCTGGTGACGTCGAGAAATCGAGCGATCCGACCGGTTGGCGGCGAGTCGACCACCACGGCGTCATACACTGGCAGCTTGGTCTTCTTGTCGACTTGAGCCACCGCATATTTGATCTTGCCGGTGAGCAGGATGTCCCGCAGACCCGGCGCGATGGTGGTGGCGAACTCGATCGCCCCAACACGCCGCATGGCCCGACCGGCGATGCCGAGGTTATAGAACAGCTCGAGGTACTCCAGGAAAGCGGCCTCGAGGTCGATCGCGAGCGCGTTGACTTGACCGCCGCGCTCGGCGACCGCGATCCTGACTTCCTCATAGGGCAGCGGTGGCACATCGAAAAGCTGGGCGATGCCCTGACGCCCTTCGACCTCTACCAACAGCACTTTGCGGCCACCGGCGGCCAAGGTTAACGCCAGGGCCGCCGCAACGGTCGACTTGCCGGTGCCGCCCTTGCCGGTGACGAAATGCAGGCGGGCCTTCGACAGCCGCGACGGCCAACCCATCGCGCCCTTGTCGCTGCCGGACGGACGCTCGCTCGGTGTGGCAGTCACCACTGCATGCTAACTAAGCGCTCCCCGGTGCCAGCGATAAGCTCGCCTCATGAGCCAACGAACAGTTTGGGAGTATGCGAACGTTCCGCTGATCACACACGCCACCAAGCAGATTCTCGACCAGTGGGGAGAGGACGGCTGGGAGCTGGTGTCGGTTCTGCCCGGCCCCACCGGGGAGCAACTCATCGCGTTCCTGAAACGCCCGAAATGACTGCCACGCCGTCGGGGCGGGCGAGGTTGGCCGAACTCGGCATCGACTTACCCGAACTGGTGCCGCCGCTGGCGTCCTATCTGCCGGCGGTACGTACCGGCCATCTGGTATTCACATCCGGACAGCTGCCGATGCGGGCTGGCAAGCTGGCGCAGACCGGCAAGGTGGGCGCCGACGTCAGCCCGGAGGACGGCCACGCCTTGGCGCGGATCTGTGCGCTCAACGCACTGGCGGCGGTGGACGCACTGGTCGGTATCGACGCGGTGACCCGGGTCGTCAAGATGGTCGGGTACGTGGCGTCGGCGCCGGGCTTCCACGGCCAGCCGAGTGTCGTCAACGGCGCGTCCGATCTGCTCGGTGAGGTGTTCGGCGACGCCGGCGGTCATGCGCGCTCGGCGGTCGGGGTCGCCGAACTGCCGCTCGACGCGCCGGTGGAAGTCGAACTGGTGGTAGAGATAAACGATTCGATAGCCGAACGGCCGGCCGGTCGGCCGTGACAGCTGTCCGCACCGCAAGCCATCCCGCCTACGGCGAGCTGCGGCCGGTCACCGAGACCGCTTCGGTGTTGTTGGCCGACAACCCCGGCCTGATGACGCTGGAGGGAACCAATACCTGGGTGCTTCGCGGCCCGGGCAGCGAAGAATTTGTGGTCGTTGACCCCGGCCCGGATGACGACGACCACATCAGCCGAATCGCCGGCCTGGGTCGGATCGCGCTGGTGCTGATCAGCCACCGCCATGGCGATCACACCGACAGTATCGACAAGCTGGCCGACGCGACCGGCGCGCCGGTCTGGTCGGCAGGCAGCGGTTTTCAACGCCGTCTCGGCGGCGGGTTGACCGACGGTCAACAGATTGACGCCGCGGGGCTGCGCATCAAGGTACTCGCAACACCCGGCCACACCGCCGACTCGATGTCGTTTCTGCTCGACGATGCGGTGCTGACGGCCGATACCGTACTGGGGCGCGGTACGGCCGTGATCGACACCGAGGACGGCGATTTGGCGAACTATATGGAGTCGCTGCGCCGGCTGCGCGGCCTGGGCGCCCGCACGGTGTTACCCGGCCATGGCCCTGAGCTGGCCGACCTGGAAAGCGTCGCCGCCGGCTACCTGGCGCATCGTGAACAACGGCTGGCCCAGGTGCGTTGGGCGCTGGCCGAGCTGGGCGACGACGCCACCGCGCGCCAGGTCGTCGAGCACGTTTACACCGATGTCGACGAGAAGCTGTGGGACGCAGCCGAATGGTCGGTGCAGGCGCAGTTGAACTACTTACGCCGCTAGTTTCGCGCCGAAACTGTAGCTATGGCGTCGTTCGCCACTCGGGCGGATTCACGGTTTGGTTGCAACAGTGGTTTCTGTCGGGAGTGACAGTAGTGGGTTCAGGACTTGAGCGGGGCTGTCCCAGTCGAAGCGTTTCCGCGGGCGTTCGTTGAGTTCGGCGGCGACTTCAGCGAGGTAGTGGGCAGAATGCACCGACAGGTCGGTGCCCTTCGGAAAGTACTGACGCAGCAGCCCATGGGTGTTCTCATTGCTGCCTCGCTGCCAGGGCGAATGCGGATCGCAGAAGTAGATGTCGATATCGGCTGCGAGACTGATGCGGGCATGTTGGTACATCTCGGTTCCTTGATCCCAGGTCAAAGGCCGTCGCAGAGCCTCGGGCAGGGTCTTGATCGACGCGATCATCGCCTCAGCTACCGTTTCGGGATCTCGACGTCCGGGCAGCTGTAGCAACTCGACGAACCCGCTGGAGCGCTCGACGAGGCTGCCAATCTGGGAGGCCTGGTTCGTGCCGATGATCGGATCGCCCTCCCGGTGGCCGGGCACGGCGCGATCATCGGCCTCGGCGGGACGCTCGCTGATGTTGACCATTCCGGGAATGTGACCCCGACCGGTCCCGGTGCGCAGGCACTTAGTCAGCTCACGGCGCAGTTCGCCACGTCCTTGCACGAAGAGCGCTTTATAGATGGTCTCGTGGGGCACCTGCATATCCGGATCGTCGGGGTAGGTCTTGGCCAACAGACCCGCGATCTGTTGCGGGCTGTATTTCTTAACCAACAACGCTTGCACCTTGGCCCGCAACGCCGGACAGCGGGCCAGCTTGCCGTGGCCTTGGGACGGCGCGCCCGTTGCTCGCTACGGTGCTGGGCTGTCCGCGCTGCGTACCCTGACTTAGCGTCCCAGCCACCTGTACGGGCGCCGAACCGGTACTGCGCTCGATAGCGACCGGTCAGGCCGCGTGCAGCGCCGTTCTTGTCGATCTCATGCAGGATCGTCGACGCCGTCCGACCCAGCCGCCTGGCGATCGAGCGGATCGACTCATTCTGGGAGGTACCGACCATGATTTGTTCGCGCTCTTCCGGCGACAGCCGCGGCCGTTTTTGCCCTGCAGGCTCTTTCATTTGTGTTCATTTGTGGATTCACGCCACCAATCTGCGGAACCACTTACTGCCACAGGTCGCCGACACGCCGACGGCCACACCGGCATCCGTCGAAGACCACCCCCCAGCGATCAATTCCCAGAACCGACGCTGCACCGACAACACCTGCCGTTGACCGGGCATCAACACCCCTAACTATGAAGTGTTGCAACCACCCCCTGAAGCCAGGTCGTCGCACTTTCCCGCCATAACTACAGCCTCGGCGTAGGGGCACGCTGCGCGCGCCAGGCGGTTCGCCCGCGCTGCCCGGGCTCACCTCGCTCGGGGTCTGATGCTCGCTGCGGTTCGCCCGCGCTGC
>CAZPZQ010000215.1:0-6166 GCA_964590745.1 uncultured Mycobacterium sp.
ACGACATAGCTTGGCTGCACGCCTTCGTGGCGGCCCACTTTGCCGCCACCGACTCGGCGGTGGGTCAGCGAATCCTGGCCGACTGGCCGGCGCAGCAAGCCCACTTCGTCAAGGTCATGCCGCGCGACTACAAACGGGTGCTGCAAGCCATCGCGGACGCCGAAGCGGCCGGCGTCGACCCGGACCAGGCGGTGATGGAGGCAGCGCATGGCTGATCCGAGGGGTTTCCTGAAGTACACCGAGCGCATCCTGCCCGAGCGCCGGCCGGTACCCGAGCGGGTGCACGACTGGAAAGAGGTCTACCAGGAGTTCGCCGAAGACGCATTACGCCAGCAGGCCGCGCGGTGCATGGACTGCGGTGTTCCGTTCTGCCACACCGGCTGCCCGCTGGGTAATCTGATCCCGGAATGGAACGACCTGGTGCGTACCGGCCGTTGGCGCGAAGCGATCGATCGGCTGCACGCCACTAACAACTTCCCGGACTTCACCGGACGGTTGTGTCCGGCGCCGTGCGAGCCGGCCTGTGTGCTGGGCATCAACCAGCCGCCGGTGACCATCAAGCAGATCGAATACGAGATCATCGAGCGGGCCTTCAAAGAGGGCTGGGTGCAGCCGATTCCGCCGACGACGCTGACCGGCAAGTCGGTTGCCGTGGTCGGCTCCGGGCCGGCCGGTTTGGCCGCCGCCCAGCAGCTCACCCGGGCCGGGCACGCGGTGACGGTGTTCGAGCGTGACGACCGCGTCGGCGGGCTGCTGCGCTACGGCATCCCGGAATTCAAGATGGAAAAACGGGTCGTCGACCGGCGGCTGACGCAGATGCTGGCCGAAGGCACCGTGTTCCGAACCGGCGTCAACGTCGGCGTGGACATCACCGCCCAGCAGTTGCGCACCGACTTCGACGCGGTGGTGCTCGCCGGCGGCGCCACCGCCTGGCGCGACCTGCCGGTTCCGGGCCGCGACTTGCACGGCATCCACCAGGCGATGGAGTACCTGCCGTGGTCCAACCGGGTGCAGGCCGGCGACTTGAAAGAAGGGGTGCTCGGGCCGGATGGGCAACCGCCGATCACCGCCCACGGCAAGAAGGTCATCATCATCGGCGGCGGGGACACCGGCGCCGACTGCCTGGGCACCGTGCACCGGCAGGGCGGAACCTGCGTGCACCAATTCGAGATCATGCCGCGCCCGCCGGAAACCCGCGACCAATCCACGCCCTGGCCGATGTACCCGCTGGTCATGCGAACATCAGCGGCTCACGAGGAAGGTGGCGAGCGGGTGTTCGCGGTCAACACCGAGCAGTTCACCGGCCGCGACGGCCATGTCACCGGGCTGCGGGCGCACGAGGTCCGGCGCCGGCACGGCAAGTTCGAGAAAATCGACGGCACCGATTTCGAACTGGAAGCCGACCTGGTGCTGCTGGCGCTGGGATTTGTCGGGCCGGAGCGCGACGGACTGCTGACCGACCTCGGGGTGGAGTTCACCGACCGCGGCAACGTGGCCCGCGACGCCGACTTCGCCACCTCGGTGCCCGGCGTTTACGTCGCCGGTGACATGGGTCGGGGCCAGTCGCTGATCGTCTGGGCGATCGCCGAGGGCCGCGCCGCCGCGGCCGGCGTAGACCGGTACCTGATGGGCAAGACCGCGCTGCCGTCGCCGATCAAACCCACCACGGTGGCCATCCACTGAACCTCACTGTTAGCCACTCCTGCAACACCAGAAACATTCGTTAGTTTCCCGGCGCGTCGTACATTGTTTGCCAAACGGTTAGGTGTCTAATAGTCAGACATACGCTCAGGGGTAGCTGGGCTCAGCCCAGTCAGATCGACAGCGGGAGCTATCACGTGTACGTCAATCCGATATACCGCTACCGAATCGGACGTATTGCCTGGTCCTTCCTGCGGCATCCGGTGAAGAGCCGCGGATTTCCCGCCCGTCGCGAACGGCTGATCACCAGCGACGAACTATTGCGCTTCGCGAGCTGATCTGCCGACCCGGCGCGTCGACGCCCGCTACCGTATTTGCTAGACGCCGGGGTGCTGGCAGCGACGGTCACCGAGCCGGCTAACCCGGCGGGCGCCCGGGTCGGTGATCAAAACCGGACCGGATTCGGTTACCGCGCGGGCCGGCCGGAGCCGACCAGCCCGGAATCACGGATCGCTTCGGCGAGCGGTTCCACCACCCCCGGATCGTGCGGTTCCGGCAGGTACATGATGGCCAGATCCAGACCCTCGGCCGCCAGGGCGGCGGCGTGGTCGAGGGCCTTGCGGTAGTTCAGCTCCGGGCCGACCCGCACGTGCGCCGACAGGGTGATCTCTGCCGGATCGCGCCCGACGTCGGCGCAGTGGGCGAACAGCACGTCTCGCTTGTGGGCGAACTTGGCCCGGGAGCCGCCGACGAAGTTCCAGTGCTGGGCATAGCGGGCGGCAATCCGCAGGGTGCGCTTCTCGCCACTGCCGCCGATGCAGATCGGGGGATGCGGCCGCTGCGGGCCGGTGGGTTCGTTGCGGGCTGCCTTGAGCTGGTAGTAGGTGCCCTTGAAACTGGTTGTTTCGTGGCTGAGCAGGCCGATCAACACCTGGCAGGCCTCCTCGAACCGGTCCAGGCGCTGCTTGACCGTGCCGAGTTCGATGCCGTATGCACCGGATTCGCGCTGGTTCCAGCCCGCACCGATGCCGAGTTCCAATCGACCGTCGGAGATGATGTCGAGGGCTGCGGCCATATTGGCCAGCACCGCGGGATGGCGATAGTGGATGCCGGTGACCAGGGTGCCCAGTCGTAGCCGGGTGGTGGCTTGAGCCAGTGCGGTCAGGGTGGTCCAGCCTTCCAGGCAGGGCCCCTTGAAGTCGGAGAAGATCGGATAGAAGTGGTCGAACGTCCAGCCGGACTGATAAACGTCGATGCCGTCGGCGGCGCGCCACACCGCCAAGAGCTGCGGCCATGTGGTGTTCTGCGTGAGGTTTTGAACGCGAAGCGCATCCGCCCGAGCGTAGTCACCCCCATCGGTGAGCAGACACAAAAGACCCCGATAGACGGCGTTTTCGGGTACTTTCGCGCCCGCTCGGCCAGGGCGGGCCAGGGGGCGGCACACTGGACAAGTGGATCCGGTTGTCGCGCTGCGCCAGATTGCCTATTACAAGGACCGCGCCCGAGAAAGCCCGCGCCGGGCGATGGCCTACCGCAACGCCGCCGATATCGTCGAGGCGCTCGACGAGGCGGAACGCCAGCGCCACGGCCGGGCCAACAGTTGGCAGTCACTGCCCGGGATCGGACCGAGCACCGCCGCCGCCATCGCCCAGGCCTGGGCGGGCCAGGAACCGGAGGCGCTGGTTCAGTTGCGCTCCACCGCAGCAGATCTGGGCGGCGGTGAGATCCGGACTGCGTTGCGCGGAGACCTGCATCTGCACTCCAACTGGTCGGACGGTTCAGCACCGATCGAGGAGATGATGGCCACCGCCGCGGCCCTCGGCCACGACTACTGCGCCCTCACCGACCACTCGCCGCGGCTGACCATCGCCAACGGACTATCCCCGGACCGGCTGCGCCAGCAACTCGACGTCATCGACAGCCTGCGGGATCGGCTGGCGCCGCTGCGGATCCTCACCGGCATCGAAGTCGACATCCTCGACGACGGCTCGCTCGACCAAGACACTGAACTGCTGGAGCGGCTGGACATCGTGGTGGCCAGCGTGCATTCCAAACTGGCGATGGAGTCCGCGGCGATGACCCGGCGGATCGTGCGAGCGGTGTCGGACCTCCGGGTCGACGTGCTGGGCCACTGCACCGGGCGGCTGGTTGCCGGCGGGCGCGGCATCCGGCCGGAATCGAAGTTCGACGCCGAAACCGTCTTCACCGCCTGCCGCGACCACGACACCGCCGTGGAGATCAACTCCCGGCCAGAGCGCCGCGACCCGCCCACCCGGCTGCTCGGTCTGGCCCTGGAGATCGGGTGCGTATTCAGCATCAACACCGACGCGCACGCCCCGGGCCAGTTGGACTTCTTGGGCTACGGCGCCCAGCGCGCGCTGGAGGTCGGCGTGCCGGTCGAGCGGATCGTCAACAGCTGGCCGGCCGAGCGGCTGCTGGCTTGGGCCGGAGCTGGGGCTGGACCGGTCTGAGCCGGCCGGCTCGCATTACACTCGCTGGGCGTGTGCACACGTCTAGCCCTCGACACCGCGGTCACCTTACTGGCGGCGGGGGTGATCTTCTTGTTGGCGCTGGTGCTCGGCGTCTGGAAATACCAACAGATCGCCACCAGCGCAGACCACCGCGCGCACATCTACGTAGACATCGCGCACCGAGCCGCGCTGCTGTACTCGTTCGCCACGCTGCTGCTCGCGGCGTTCGTCGAATTCAGCGCCTGGCCGGTCTGGGTCAACCTGACCGCGGCGATGGTGGTGGTGTTCTTCTTCGTCTCGGCGATCGGCAGCTACATCCTGCACGGCGCGCTGCGCGACACCACCAACCAGTTCGAACACGAGGGCTGGTTCCTGCGTGCCAGCATGGTGGCGCTGATCGCCGGGGAGATCGGTGGTTTCGCGGTGCTTTTCGTCGGTTTTGTTGCGGCTCAGTTCGTTTGACCGCTATCCGGCGGCCACGCCGATTATTCGATGGCCTAACAGCAAGTCACTGACTGTTCCCGAAGGGTTCACGGGACCGCCGCGCGACCGCTCTGGTCAGGTAACACGGCCGGCATAGCGTCATGGCCGACGGCAAGCCGGCCGGCGCCGGCCAGCAACAGACGGAGCAGCGAGGAGCCGCGATGTTGAACTACACCGCCACCGATCAGCAGGGCCGCGAAGTCGTCGGCGCGGTTGACGACCAAGTTCGCACCCGACGCGATGTGGCCCTGGAGTTCTACGAGCAGGGCTACCAACAGGCGGCGATTCACGACGACCACGGGCTGGTGGCCGGCATCGGCATCCACCCGGACGGTCACCGGTACTGGTGGGCCTCGTTGAAGCGGGCCGGCGCCGGCCCGGAACCGGTCAGCCGTTCGGCCTAGCCGGCCTCGCCGTAGATGCTGGTGACCCAGATGTGGGCCAGCGTATCGACCACCCGATGGTGATCCACCGCCGGATGCTCGCCGGCCAGCGTCGCCATCATGGTCCGTTCGTTCATCTGGTTCAACGACGTCGCAAGGTCGAGAGCGGGAATGGTGTCCGGCGCCGCGCCGCGCGCGCGCTCGGCGGTGATCAGCGCCGCCGTCTGATTGATCCACTTCTGCATGTAGCCGTGCCACACCGCACGGAACTCCGCACTGGTCGCCAGCGCCTCGGTACCGGCCCGGGCGATCGCCCGGTGCGAGCTGAAGGCGATGAAGAACGCCTTGATGCCGCTGCGCCACACCCGGCGCGGATCGGCGGGTAGTCGTTGTACCGCCCCGTCGAACTCGGAGTCCGCCCGGGCGATCATCGGCTCCAGCAGCGACAACAGCACCGCGTCTTTGGACTTGAAATAGAAGTAGAACGTCGGCCGGGAGATACCGGCCCCCTTGGCCAAGTCATCGACCGAGATCTCGGCCAGCGGGCGTTGCTCGAGTAACCGTTCGGCGGTAGCCAGGATCGCGACCTCGCGGTCATCGCCGGACGGGCGCGCCGACCGCCGGCCGTGCGTGCGGGTAGGAATAGGACTGGCCACGAAAGCCAGCTTAACACGGCGTCGAGAGATTCGACATGATGTTGACTCGCTCGACGCACCGTTGATAGCATGGCGCCATGACTGAACATCTCGACGTTGTCATCGTCGGTGCCGGCATTTCCGGCATCAGTGCCGCCTGGCATCTGCAGCAGCGTTGCCCGACCAAGAGCTACGCCATCTTGGAGCGCCGCGCCGACCTCGGCGGCACCTGGGACCTGTTCAAATACCCGGGGATCCGGTCGGACTCCGACATGTTCACCCTGGGTTTCCGATTCAAGCCGTGGCGCTCGGCCCACTCGATCGCCGACGGCGCGTCGATCAAGGACTACATCAGGGAGGCGGCCGCCGAGAACGGCATCGACTCCCACATCCGCTACCGGCAGCGCGTGGTGGCCGCCGACTGGTCCGACGCCGACAACCGGTGGACGGTGACCGTCGAGACTGACGGAAAACAGTCCGAGCTCACCTGTTCGTTCCTGTTCGCCTGCAGTGGCTACTACAACTACGACGAGGGCTACTCGCCGAAGTTCGA
>CAZPZQ010000216.1:0-6163 GCA_964590745.1 uncultured Mycobacterium sp.
AGCCGTGTCCTATGACGGTCGATCACGGGCAAGCGACCCATTGTCTGTAGTCGGCGGCAAGGTAGGGGAATGCCCAACCATCGCCCCCGGTACGTAACCGGTACGTGGGAGATTCAGCCTGCGGAACGTTAGTCAACATAAGCAACGCTCTGACCTGCGTGCTTCCAACACGTTAAACCCAGCAAACACCGTAAACGCCCAGATAACCTATTCCGGCTTACAGGCCAACTCGCCCGCCCCGGTCGGCCGCTTCGGCCAGTTCGCTCAACGCATCATCTAACTGCGCCCGGCACGCGGCGGCCACGTCATCTTCCTGCTGGTACAGCACGCCGTAGGTGAACGTGTCCTCGCCGGCAGCGTGCGCGGCCGCGGCCTGCTGGAGCAGATGAGCTCGGCTGACCACGCTGTCCTGGTGATCGCCGAGGAGGCTCTGGATCGCCTTGGCGCGCTCTGCGATCAGCGGTGCATCCGTCGCGGCGGCGGTGTAGCGGAGCCGTTTGACGGCCTTGCGGATTCGGTGCAGCGCCTCGTCGCGGCCGGCTTGGCCAGCGGCCCGGGCGGCCCTGGTGGCCTTGGTTACCCGCCGGTAGGCGGCGTCGACGGTCAGCGGAGCCGCGGCGGCGGCAACCGGGTCATCGGCCGGTCGGGCGGTGATCAGCGCATCGAGGCTGTCGAGCAGTCGAAAGTAGCGCGCTGAGCGCATTGCGGCCAGGGACTGGCGCAGCCCGGACCGGTAGTTGCGCATGGCACCGTCCACCAGCCGTTCGACCACCCGGCCGCGGATCAGGTCCGGCGACAGCCCATCGAGTGCGCGCCGATAGCGCTGCGCCAGCACCTCGGCGTCGCGCGCCACCCCCAACAGGCCGGCCAGCCAGCGCAGCTCATCGAGAATCGAGATGTCGGTCGGGTCGGATAGCTCGAACGCGTCGGCGGAGCCTTGCAGCAGGCTGCGGATCTTGCGGATCGTCACTCGCATCTGGTGCACCGCGTCATCGGCGTCTTCGCGCACCGCGCGGTCCCACACCAGCAGCTCGTTGACCTGGTGGGCCACCGCGCGGTGCACCGGGTCCACGTAGGCCGGTGCATCCGTGGACCGGACGCCGCCGAGTACCCGCGCCAGCTTGGAGCTGTGCGCCGCCGGTGTTGCCCCGGCGTCGAGGACCCGGTCGCTCAGCCGGTCCAGCAGCTCGGGTGCCGTCGTCGCCGAGCCGTCCGGGATGTCGACCAGCTCGAGTTCCCATTCCCGCCACTGCTGTTCGGCGCCGGGTCGGTCCAGCAGCGATGCGGTGACGTGGTCGTCGCAGAACTCGGCCAGCACGGCGCCATCGGCGCCATGTAGCCGTTGAACCTGTCGGCTGGTGCTGATCCGGGCCACCGGCGCCAGCGGGCGGTCCCGGACGATAGCCAGGACCAGGTCACGCAGGTCGTCCGGAACCGCATCCTCGGCGGTCCTGTCCAGCGGTGCGCGCACCTCGGTTCGGGTTTCCGGCCCGGCCGGCAGCTTCAAGTGCCAGCCGGCGTCGACGCCGCCGCTGCGGCGACGCAGGGTGACCCGGTTGGCCGCCAGGTCGTAGCTCGGGGTGTCGAAGTACACCGCATCGAGGGATTGCGACGGTGACTTCTGCACAGCGGCTACCGCGGTGACGCCGTGAAACGATGGCGGCGGCGTCGAGTCGCCGACGCTTGCCACGTCGAATTTGCGCTCCACTTCGAGGTAGCGAGCGGTACGGTTGCCGCCGACCATCTGTCCAGCCTGTCACACCCAGGCTGTCCCGGCAGGCGAGCGGCTAGAAGCTGTGTTCATCAGCCGGAAACACCCCGGCCGCTACTTCCTCGGCGTACTGCATTGCGGCACGCCGTAATTCAGCGCCTACATTACCGAACCGCTTGACAAACCGCGCCGTCTTGCCGCTGGTGAGCCCGGCCATATCCTGCCAGACCAGAACCTGGGCGTCGCAGTTGACGCCGGCGCCGATACCCACGGTGGGGATGGTGAGTTTGCCGGTGATCTGAGCGGCCAACTCCGCCGGCACCATTTCCATCACCACCGAAAAAGCGCCTGCCTCGGCGACGGCGATCGCGTCGGCAATGGTCTGTTCGGCTCGGTCGCCGCGGCCCTGCACCCGGAAGCCGCCCAGTGTGTTGACGCTTTGCGGGGTGAAGCCGATGTGCGCCATCACCGGGATACCTGCTGCGGTCAGGGTGGCGATCTGTTCGGTGACCCGCTCGCCGCCTTCCAGCTTGACCGCGTGCGCGCCGCCTTCCTTCATGAACCGGGTGGCGACGGCCAGCGCGGCGGCCGGGCCGGCCTCATAGCTTCCGAACGGCAGGTCGGCAACCACCAGCGCGTGTGTTGCGCCTCGCGCGACTGCGCGGACCAGCGGAATCAGCTCGTCCACGGAGACCGGGAGGGTGCTGTCGTAGCCGTAGACGACGTTGGCGGCCGAGTCGCCGACCAGCAGCACCGGAATGCCGGCCTCATCGAAGACCCGGGCGGTGGAGTAGTCATAGGCGGTGAGCATGGCCCACCGGCGCCCCTCTGCCTTCATCTTCTGCAGGTGGTGGACGCGGGTTCGAGATGCGGTGCGGGCGGAGGTCGGCGAAGCGCCGTAAACGCGATGCTCAGACATCACTATTCCTCAAGGTGATGGTCGGGTCGATCCTCGTGGCCCTGCGTGGTCCCCGGGTCGTCTGGCATCACCCAGTCTGCCACCTGTGCGGGCCTGACCGCAGCGTGGGTGCGGTGGATTTGCTCACACCTCGCCGGCCGGCGCAGCGATGGTTGGACGATTCGCGTGCCCCCGCTGCGTTCCGGACATACGATCGCGGCATGCAGCGCCTCAGCGGACTCGACGCCAGCTTCCTTTATCTCGAGACCTCGTCACAGCCGCTGCACGTGTGTTCCATTGTGGAATTGGATACCTCGACGATGCCGGGCGGCTACACGTTCGACCGGCTGCGCGACGAATTGGCGTTGCGCATCAAGGCGATGCCAACGTTCCGGGAGAAACTCGCCGACAGTCCGTTCAATCTCGACCATCCGGTCTGGGTGGAGGACCGAGACTTCGACGTGGACCGGCACCTGCACCGGATCGGGTTGCCGCCGCCGGGCGGGCGGGTCGAATTGGCCGAGATCGCCGGCCACATCGCCGGCTTGCCGCTGGACCGCAGCCGCCCGCTGTGGGAGACCTGGGTGATCGAGGGCATCGCGGGTACCGACGCCCAGCAGGGCGGCCGGCTGGCGGTGATGACCAAGATGCATCACGCCGGGGTGGACGGTGTCAGCGGCGCGAACCTGATGTCGTTGCTGTGCAGCCTGGAGGCCGACGCCCCGCCGCTGGATCCGGTGGAGGGTTCCGGCGACGCCAGCGAACTGGCGATCGTTGCCAGCGGTCTGGTCCGATTCGTCAGTCGGCCGCTGCAGTTGGCCAATGTGCTGCCCGGCACGGTGTCGTCGGTGGTCAAAACTTTGCAGCGGGCACGTTCCGGCCTGACGATGACACGGCCGTTCTCCGCGCCGCGGACCGTCTTCAACGACAGCGTCACCAGCCACCGCAACATGGCCTACGCCCAACTGGATCTCGACGACGTCAAGAAGGTCAAAGACCGGTTTGGGGTCAAGGTCAACGACGTGGTGATGGCGTTGGTCTCCGGGGTGCTGCGGCAATTCCTGCTGGACCGCGACGAATTGCCGGAGTCGTCGCTGGTGGCGATGGTGCCGGTTTCGGTACACGGCAAGTCGGATCGGCCGGGCCGCAACCAGGTCTCCGGGATGTTTTCCCGGCTGGAAACCCAGATCGCGAACCCGATCGCCCGCCTGGAAGCCATCGCGAAATCGAATTCCGTTGCCAAGCAGCATAGTTCGGCGATTGGGGCGACCCTGTTGCAGGATTGGTCGCAGTTCGCCGCGCCCGCGGTGTTCGGTGCTGCGATGCGGCTCTACGCCAAGACCCGACTGACGTCGAGCCGCCCGGTGCACAACCTGGTGGTGTCCAATGTGCCGGGCCCGCAGGTTCCGCTGTATTTCCTGGGTTGCGAAATCACCGCGCTGTACCCGCTGGGGCCGGTCTTTCACGGCTCCGGCTTGAACATCACCGTGATGTCGCTGGACGGCAAGCTGAACGTGGGCATCATCTCCTGTCCGGAATTGCTACCGGACCTGTGGGCGTTGGCTGACGGGTTCGACGTCGGGATGAAGGAACTACTCGTCGCCGCGCGGTGAGTGCGCGGTAGCCGAGGTCTGCTGGCAGCGCATGGCAGCATGTGATGTCATGAGTCTGCCCACTCGCCGGATGGCGCATGTCGCCTTGGTCTGCCTGGTGGCGGCGGCGACGGCGCTTGCCGGGGGCAGCTGCAGCCGGCTGACACCAGGTCGCGCGGTGCTATCCGCGCCGAGGCCCGGCCAACCGGTGCAGTGGGAAAAGTGCCGGTTTACCGCGGATACCACGGCCAAGGTTCCCGACGATGCTCAATGCGGCAGCATTGCGGTGCCGGTCGACTACAACAAGCTCGACGGCGATGTCGCGCAGCTGGCCTTGATCCGGTTTCCCGCCACCAAGGCCAAAATCGGGTCGCTGGTGGTCAACCCGGGCGGTCCGGGTGAGTCCGGCATCGAAGCCGCGGTCGGCATTGTCGCGTCGCTGCCCCGCCGGGTTCGGGAGCGATTCGATCTGGTCGGATTCGACCCGCGCGGGGTGGCGTCGTCGCGGCCGGCGGTCTGGTGCAACTCCGACGAGGAGAACGATCGACTGCGTGCCTTGAACCAGGTCGACTACAGCCCCGCGGGCGTGCAACGTATCGAAGACGAGACCAAGGCGTACGTGCAGCGTTGCGTGGAAAAGACCGGACGGGAATTCCTCGCCAACGTCGGCACCGTCAATGTCGCCCGCGACCTGGACGCTATTCGGGAGGGCTTGGGCGACGAGAAACTGACCTACCTGGGCTACTCGTACGGCACCAGGATCGGCTCGGCCTACGCTGAGGCATACCCGCACAACGTCCGGGCGATGATCCTGGACGGCGCGGTCGACCCGAACGCCGACCCCATCGAGGAGGATCTCCGGCAGGCCGCAGCCTTTCAGGGGGCGTTCGACGACTATGCCGCCGACTGTGCCAAGGAACCGACCTGTCCGCTGGGCACCGACCCCGCGAAATCCGTTGATGTCTACCACAGCCTGGTCGACCCGCTCGTCGAAAACCGGGCCAAGACCAAAGACCCCCGTGGACTCAGCTACAGCGATGCCATCGTGGGCACCATCATGGCGCTGTACTCCCCAAGCTTTTGGAGCCACCTGACCGATGGCTTGGCCGAGCTGACCGATGGCCGCGGCGACATGATGCTGGTGCTGGCCGACCTGTATATGCGTCGCGATTCGCGGGGCCGCTACACCAACGCCACCGACGCTCGGGTTGCGGTCAACTGTGTCGACCAGCCGCCGATCAAAGACCGGGCGAAAGTGATCGAGGAGGACCGGCGGTCGCGTGAGGTCGCGCCGTTCATGAGCTACGGCGAGTTCACCGGTGACGCTCCGTTGGGAACCTGTGCGTTCTGGCCGGTGCCGCCGACCAGTGAGCCGCATGTCATCTTCGCGCCTGATCTGCCGCCGACCATGGTGGTGTCGATCACCCGCGACCCGGCCACGCCGTAT
Source organism: uncultured Mycobacterium sp. (assembly GCA_964590745.1). Classification (GTDB taxonomy): domain Bacteria; phylum Actinomycetota; class Actinomycetes; order Mycobacteriales; family Mycobacteriaceae; genus Mycobacterium. The sequence goes on from CAZPZQ010000216.1 coordinate 5,649, forward strand.
CAGGCCGGAGTCGACCTCGCGAAACAGCTGGGCGGCGGGCTACTCACCTACAACGGGACCCAGCACACGGTCGTCTTCCAGGGCGACGACTGCGTCGACGACTATGCGGCCCGGTATCTGATTGATGGTGCTTTGCCGTCACCGGATACAAGCTGCTGAGCGCTGCTACGCTTCGCGGTATGGACCGACAGAAGGAGTTTGTGCTCCGCACGCTGGAGGAACGCGACATCCGCTTCGTCCGGCTCTGGTTCACCGATGTACTCGGGTATCTGAAGTCGGTGGCGATCGCCCCGGCCGAACTCGAGGGCGCCTTCGAAGAAGGCGTGGGCTTCGACGGGTCGGCGATCGAAGGCTTCGCCCGGGTTTCGGAATCTGATACGGTGGCGCGCCCCGACCCGTCGACGTTCCAGATACTGCCGATCACCAGCGGCACCGGCGGGCACCAGCATTCGGCCCGAATGTACTGCGACATCACCATGCCGGACGGCACGCCGGCCTGGGCGGATTCCCGCCAC
>CAZPZQ010000217.1:0-6148 GCA_964590745.1 uncultured Mycobacterium sp.
GGTTCGGTCCACTGCCCGGGTTCACCGGTGTCCGGGTCGCGGATGTCGGCCAGTCCGTTCGGCGGCGGGTGGCCGTGCTTGGCCTCGTAGGCCTCGATCAGGTGGTCGGCGCGGTAGCGCTTGTGGGTGATCAGCGATTCCACCAGCGGGTCGTGGAACACCTCGACGTGGCCGGAGGCCACCCACACTTCGCGGGGCAGGATGATCGACGAGTCCAGGCCGACGACGTCGTCGCGAGCCGTCACCACCGAACGCCACCATTGCCGCTTGATGTTCTCCTTGAACTCCACCCCGAGCGGCCCATAGTCCCACGCGGACTTGGTGCCCCCGTAGATTTCACCGGACGGGTAAACCAAGCCGCGTCGTTTGGCCAGGTTGACGACGGTGTCAATGACGGACGCCACGAGGGGATGCACTCCTGTCTTATCGGGAACACGTCGCGCAGGCATCGACGATGCAGGGAGACGCTGGACGAGCCTCAGCCATCGTAACGACCCCGGCGGCGTCCTTTGACATGCATCATCGTGCATGGAACAGTGGAAGCCAGCTGAAAACCATTTCCAACAGCCTCGAAGGTGCTGGTATGCCCCCCGCAACATCCGGTTTGGTCGCCAGCGACCACCAACACACCGGTGCTGACACCGCGGCGCCGTACGCGGCCAACCCGCCCCGGGAGATCCTGGACGCAGCCGGCGAGCTGCTACGGGCCCTGGCCGCGCCGGTGCGGATCGCGATCGTGCTGCAACTCCAGGAGTCTCAGCGCTGTGTGCATGAACTCGTTGATGCGCTCGGTGTGCCACAACCGCTGGTCAGCCAGCACTTGAAGATCCTCAAAGCGGCCGGCGTGGTGGCCGGCGAGCGGTCCGGCCGCGAGGTGCTCTACCGGTTGGCCGATCATCATCTAGCGCACATCGTCGTCGACGCCGTGGCGCACGCCGGTGAGGACCGACCTTAGTGGCCGCGCCCGGAGTGCGCTCCACCCGGCAGCGGGCCGCCATTTCGGCGCTGCTGGAGACCCTGGAGGATTTCCGGTCGGCCCAGGAGTTGCACGACGAGTTGCGCGGCCGCGGGGAAAACATCGGCCTGACCACCGTCTACCGCACCCTGCAGGCGATGGCAGAGGCGGGTCTGCTGGACACGCTGCGCGCCGACACCGGCGAGTCGGTGTACCGGCGCTGCTCGGAGCACCACCACCACCACCTGGTGTGCCGGCGCTGCGGCGCCACCGTCGAAGTGGGCGACCGCGAGGTGGAAGCGTGGGCGGCGCAGGTGGCGGCCGAGCACGGGTTCACCGACGTGAGCCACACCATCGAGATCTTCGGCACCTGCGCCGACTGTCGCGGGTGAGCCAGCCCGGCCGATTCTCCGGTGTCGACCGTCAGTTGCGCGCGGTGCGAGACACCCCACTGGCGCCAATGGCCGACGCGTTGCTGCGTCGCAGCGAAATCTACCGCGAGTTGGTCAAACTCGGGATGTCCCCACCGCAGCACCGGTCGACGTTCCGGGCGTGCGGCTTCGACGACCAGAACGGGTGGCACTGGCTCGACATGAACGTGGACCCAACGGCCGTCGACGCGTGGCTCGACCCGGGCAAACAGCGGCAGGTCCGCGCGCTACTGAACTCGCGGATTCTGCTGTTCAAACCGACCGCGGATGGGGTGCGGCTCTGGTGGATTCCGCCGGGGAAACGCACGGCACGGTACGGGCGAGACCGCGGCAAACCACCCCCGGGCTCCTACGACGGCTATCGGCGTAGCCGCGCCGGCGGGCCGGATGCCTGACGCGGTTATCGCTCACCAGCGGCTGGCGGCCGGGTCGTCGAATAACTCGTAGCTGCCGGTGGTCTTCCACTGCTCGACCGACTTGTGCGGTGTACCGAACCAGCGGACGTACGGTGCGACCTCGGCCGGGGCACGGGCCCCGTCGCTGAGGTGGCCGGTCGGAATTTCTTCGGGTGAGATCGGCTTGCTGAGGAACGGATTCAAGACTCGCACGCCGAACAGGATCAAGTTCTGCGTTCCGGGCAGTGCGGCCGATGGCACCATCATGGCCGACGCCTGGGTGCCGCGAACGACGTCGGCCAGTATTTGGGTGGGCGCATAGTCGTCGCCGACCAGCTCGTCGGGAGTCAGCCCGTAATCGGCGCAATCGCCGAAATCGATCCGGATGACGTCTTTCACATCGACCGTCGCCGCCCAGAGATTCAATACGATGTCGTCGGGATCGCCGTGCGGGCCAACGTTTTGCCGGAGCATCTCGGCTGCCGGGCCGAGCGGGTGCAGGCTCAGATACTGCACGGTGTCGCTTCTCGCGCGGTGAAAACGCCCGGTGCGTGAGCTGGGAAACGTCCACCACGGCGTGTCATATGAGGCGTGCCGAAATGCCGTCAGCCTCATGCCGTCGTGGTTCGCGCGGCGGTCGCCGCGCTGAGCAGTCGCGGGTAGGCCAGCGGGTCGTCGAGCAGGTCGGCCGGACAGCGGCCCAGCATCGGATGACGACGATAAAACCAGGCGACCACGCCCGGGCCGGTGAAGGAATGGCGCAGCTGATTGACCGCCTGGCCCACCACTCGGATCCGGGCGGCATCGTCAGCCGCCGGTTCCGGCCCGTCCGCGGCGAGCCAACGCTGCAACTGCCGAACCGACACACCCAGCAGATCGGCGAGGGTCTTCTGCGGGGCGGCCAGAACTTCGGCCGTCTTCGCGAGCACGTCACGAACCGGCGCGTCGTCACCGTAAGGCTGGTTTTCGGTGATGTCGCGCAACGCGTGCCGGAACTGCTCGAGCGCAATACGAACATCCCGACGCCGCTTGGTGGCGTTGTCGTGCCGAAGCGCTTTCTCGGCGCGGAACGCCGCCGCCCATAACGTCGTCGTCAGGTACGGATCGGCCTGCAGCCGCAGCGGCGCGGCCGCATCCAGGGCCGATTCAAAGCCGTCGATGAGCTGGGCCACTTTGTCGGGGACGCTTTCGGACCGCTGCAACAGCTTGGTCGCCTGGTTAACCCGGTCGAGTAGGACCGGAAGCGCCGGTGTTGTCGTAGTCATGTCGTTAGTATACGACAAATATACGTCACTGTTGAGATCGCCGCTCACGCCGGACGGTATGTCAGTCAGGCGGTGACGCTGCGCCGAATCTCGGCGCCGCTATCCAGGACCAGTAACACCAGGGTGCGCAGCGCGTCGTCGGTGAGGCCCGCGCCGGGGAAGTTGTAGCGCAGCATCACGTCGACGGTCTGGGTGGAGTTGCGTTTGCTGCTTGACTTGCCCACCGCACTGGTCGGACCGGTTTTTTCCACCAGCGTCACCATGCCGAGTTGGCTCTCCCGAGCCTCCCGAGCCACCCGGTCGCGAAGTCGTTTGGTCAGCGGTAGATCCCAGGCCAGGATCTGGGTGAGCGACACCAGATCGAGATCCTCGGCGATGTTCACCACCCGCAGCGACGCCAGGGTGCCGTCGTGGCGAACGGTCAGCGCGCCGTCTGACTCCTCCTCGACCGACAACGCATCGGCGAGCACCGTTGCCAGTCGCTGCTGCAGCGGGGCCATCACGCGGTCCCGAATCGTCGATGCCGGGACGCGTACTCCTGGCAGGCCGCCCACAGGTCGCGGCGGTCGTAGTCCGGCCACAGCTTGTCCTGGAAGATGTATTCGGCGTACGCCGCCTGCCACAACATGAAATTACTGGACCGCTGCTCGCCGGAGGTGCGGATCAGCAGGTCGACGTCCGGCATGTCCGGGCGGTGCAGGTGACGGGCGACGGTGGCCTCGGTGATCCGGTCGGGATTGAGCCGGCCGGCGACCGCTTCGGTGGCGATTGCCTTTGCGGCTTCGGCAATCTCGGTGCGGCCGCCGTAGTTGACGCAATAGTTGATGGTGATGACGTCATTGCCGACGGTCATGTTCTCGGCGATCTCGAATTCCTTGATCACGCTGCGCCACATCTTCGGCCGGGAGCCGACCCAGCGCATCCGCACCCCCATCGCATTGAGGTTTTCCCGGCGGCGACGCACCACCTCGCGGTTGAAGCCCATCAGGAACCGGACCTCCTCAGCGGAGCGTTTCCAGTTCTCGGTGGAGAAAGCGTAGACGGTCAACCATTCTATGCCGATTTCGATTGCGCCGCAGGTGATGTCGATCAACACCGCTTCGCCCATCTTGTGACCCTCGGTGCGGTGCAACCCACGCTGGCTGGCCCATCGGCCGTTGCCGTCCATCACGACCGCGACATGGCGGGGCAGCTGGTCGGCCGGAATCGGCGGGGCAGCCGCCTTGGAGATGTGCTGAGGTGGCCGTCGGGGTCCGCCGGTCGGCGACGGCGGCAGCTCCGGGAAGATCACCGGCCAGGTCGACGTATCCGGGAACACCGGGTAGTCGTCGGGCGCCGCGGGCAGTTGCGGGAAGCTGACGGCGTTGCGGGTGCGCTCTGCCTTCCGCCAGGAGTTGACGGCCCGCCTCGTCGCCATACGCCATATCCTGCCTAACCATGTTTCGGTACGGTCGGCGACCGCGCGGTCGACGGCGACCGACGGCACGCGGAACAGCGATCAGCCCGGCGAACCCGTGTTCAGCGCCAGCGAGACGAAGTCCAGCCGCCACAACGACTGAAACAGCTTACGGCCGAACTTCTCCAAGTCGGCGGTGCTGGCCCGACGGGTGCCGCCGGTCTGGGCCACCTGCTCGGCGATCTCCCGGATCGTCTTACGCCCGTCGATACTCTGTACCAGCGGCAACTGGGCCGGGTTGAGCGGCATCCGCCAGCCGGGCCGGAAGATCTCCGAGCCGGACAGACCGCACCGCATCCGGAACAGCGGTACGTAATCGAGGCTATCGGGACTGGCGAAGTCGATGACGTAGTGGCTCTTCGGCCGGTCCGAACGGCAGGCCAGGAAGAAGTGCCGGGCGTTCTGGGTGCGGATACGCTCCATCACCGACCAGATCTTGGCCTCCGGCAGGGCGTTGACGGCCTGGTAGAAGCCGCTCGACGTGCCGGACAGCTCGTGCAGGTAATAGGGCGCCTTGAGCAGCCAGCCCTGAAATTCCAAGTCGGCTGAAGAAACCAAGTCCAGGCAGCCGTCGACGTCGTAGCTTTGCTGCCGGCCGTGCAGGAAGGTGTCCACCAAGCCGGCATCCGACATCAGGTCGCCGGCGATCTTCAGGTAGCCCTGCACCGGGTGGTCTTGTCCCAGGCCTGCGATGGTCTCCTTGACCACCTGAACCGACGCGTCATCCTGGCCCAGGCCTAGGTCGCGGAACACTGATTCCAGGATTTCGATCCCGACCCGCCCGTACTTCGCGTAGAGCATGATCGCGGCTACCCCGTCGGGTCGCAGGCAACTGCCCACCGCTTTCATCCCGGTCAGCGGGTCCGCCATGTGATGCAACACGCCGGTGGACACCACCAGGTCGAAGTCCATCCCCAAGGTGGACAGCTCCTCGATGGGAAGCAGGTGCAACTCCAGGTTCCACAGTCCGTGCTTGTCTTTGAGGTACTGCTGGTGATCCAGCGACGGCTGGCTGATGTCGACGGCGACCACCCGGGCGGCCGGGTTGTTGTAGGCCAGCACCGCCGCCTGGTTGGTACCGCAGCCCGCGATCAGGATGTCGGCGTCGGGCTTGTACTCCCGGTCCGGCCACAAGATGCGGTGGGCGTGGCTGGGATCGAACCACTCCCAGTTGTTATTGAGCCAAACCGTCAGGTCTTGGATGGGTGGCGGATAGGTCCACCGCTCGTACTGCCGGGAGACGATATCTGCGCGCGGGTTGTCGGACACGTCGGCGTGGCTCCTTCGCGACTTATCACTAATCGAGGGTTATTGGAATCCGAGTGTAAACAGCGGTGTTTCGGGCGCACTTGCAGGGTGAACCATCACCCGGCAGGAGCCGGGGGCCCACGGATGTCAGCCGGGCTGGCCGGGCCTTCCGGGTTGACCCGGTTGACCGGGTGTCCCGCCGGGACCGGGTGCGCCACCGGGCCCGCCCTCGCCGCCCTGGCCCGGCGTTCCGCCCGGGCCGGCCGCGCCGCCCTGGCCACCCGCGCCACCCTGACCACCGTGACCGCCGGCACCGCCCTTACCGCCAGCGCCGCCCTTGCCCCCGGCGCCGCCTCGACCACCCTGACCGCCTTTGCCGCCCTGTCCGCCGTGACCGG
>CAZPZQ010000218.1:0-6133 GCA_964590745.1 uncultured Mycobacterium sp.
CCCGCTGACCGCCGAGCTGCTCCGGCGCGGATGGCTGGAATCCGGTGGCCCGGACGTGCTCACGGTGGTGCAAGGGGCGCGCGAGGTAGCCGAAGCGGTGGTCGACAACGTCGACTTCGTCCAGTTCACTGGATCCAGCGCGACCGGACGGAAAGTGATGGAACGCGCGGCGCGCCGGCTCACTCCGGTCAGTCTGGAGCTGGGCGGCAAAGACCCGATGATCGTGTGCGAGGACGCGGACATCGACCTGGCCGCCCACGCCGCGGTGTGGGGTGCGATGTTCAATGCCGGGCAGACCTGTGTGTCGGTAGAGCGGGTGTACGCCCTGGAGCCGATCTATGACCGGTTCGTCGGCGCGGTGGTCCGCGACGTGCAGGCGCTGCAGATGGGCACCGGAAAGGACGCGCACTTCGGCGCGTTGATCGACGAACAGCAGCTCGCTGTCACCGAACGCCATGTGCGCGAGGCGGTGGCCGGCGGGGCCCGGGCCCTCACCGGCGGTGCCCGCCCGGACGGGCCGGGCAGCTTCTACCCGCCCACCGTTCTGGTCGCCGTCGCCCCGTCGATGGCTTGCATGACCGAGGAGACCTTCGGTCCCACCCTGCCGATCATGAAGGTCGCCAGCGTCGCCGAAGCGATCAAACTGGCCAACGACAGCCCCTACGGGCTGAGCGCGTCGGTGTTCTCCCGCGACGTCGAGCGCGCCAACGACATTGCGGTGCAGTTGGATTGCGGCGCAGTCAACATCAACGACGTGATCTCCAATCTGATGTGCACCACCGCGCCGCAGGGTGGCTGGAAAACGTCGGGCATCGGAGCGCGGTTCGGTGGTGCGGACGGGATTCGCAAGTTCTGTCGGCAGGAAGCCGTGGTCGCGCCGCGAACCAACCTGGGCGCGGGCGGTAACTACTACCACAATTCGGTCAAGGCGCTGACCCGGGCGAACCGGCTGATCACCCGGATGGCGTCGGCCCGTCCACGTCGCGCCGCCAAATAAGAGTGCGGACCCTGGCAGCGCTGCTGTCCTGGCTGATCACCACCGCGACGTTGGCGGTCGCGGTGCCGACAGCATGGGCGCAACGCAACCTGGTCGACGCCAACGGTTTCGCGGCGCTGACTCAGCGCGCCGCCGAGGACCCGGTGTTGAAGAGCGCGGTCGCCGGTGAGCTCACCACCCACATGGTGCAGTTGATCCGGGCGAACGGCTACGACGTCTACCCCGCGCTGGTACGGGACGTCGCCGCCGCCTACACCGCCGGTTCGTCGTTTCCGCCTCAATTCGCCCAGGCCAGTCTGGTGGCGCACCGCTGGCTGTTCACCGACGAGGGCAACGGTGACTGGGTTATCGACTTAGCGCCGATGCTCGACGACAGCGCTTTTCAGCCGATGCTGGGTGACTACCACGTCCAGCCGCCGTCGGGCCTGACGGTGCCGCTGGCCGCTGGGGCCTCGGAGCCGTTGCGGGCCGGGCAATTACGGCCACTGGCCGACTGGGGCCCGTCGGTCATTCTGGGCGCGGCGGTGCTCACCGGTGTCGGCGCACTGCTGACCCTGATCGCCGCGCACCGGCGCGGTAAGGCACTGTCCTGGCTGGGTGTTTCGGCGCTGTTGGCCGGCGCCGGCGGCTGGGTAGGTATCGAGGTCGGCCGCCGCTACCTCAACGAAGCGCTCAATGCCACGGTGGGTGACACCCGCCGGATCGCCGACGTCGTCGTCGCCGAGGCGGTGCACAGCCTGCACGGGTGGCTCAATCTGGCGTTGGCCGCCGGGGGGGTGCTGGTGGTGTGCGGCGTGCTGGTGGCGACGCTGGGCGGGCTGCGGAAATCCTGAGCCACCCGGCTGCGCGTCACGGCACGATGACGTGGGATGGGTCGGGCTGCAGCTCGGATGGGGCCTGGCTGTAGTCGCCGAACGGACCGTCGCGGCGCGCGATCGCGGCGCGGACGCCGTCGGTGGCGGCGGTCTGGATGAAGTCCAACGCTTCGGGGGTGTTACGCATCAGACCGTCCAGGACACCGCCTAGCGTCTGGGTGGATGACAAACCCATGTTCTCATAGGCCTGGTTGACGATGAGCTTCTGGGCTTGCAACTGGGACAGCGGAATTCGGGCCAGCTCGGCGGCGATCTCGGCGACCCGGGCCTCCAGCCGTTCGAACGGCACCGCCTCGTTGATCAACTCGACCTCGGCGGCCTGCACGCCGGTCAGCGGCCGCCCGGTCAACGAATGCCATTTGACCTTGGCCAGGCTGAGCCGATACAGCCACATGCCGGACAAATACGCTCCCCACATGCGGGCGTACGGCGTGCCGATCACGGCGTCCTCGCTGGCGATAACCAGGTCGGCGCAGAGCGCGTAGTCGCTGGCCCCGCCCACGCACCAGCCGTGCACCTGCGCGATCACCGGTTTGGACGCCCGCCAGATCGCCATGAACTTACTTGTCGGGCCGGTTTCCCGGGCGGTGACCATGGCGAAATCCTTGCCCGGGTCCCACCGCCCGTCGGTCATCATCGCGTCGCCCCAGTGCTGAAAGCCGCCGCCGAAGTCATACCCGCCGGAAAACGCCCGGCCGGCACCGCGTAACACGATGACCTTGATGTCCGGGTCGCGTTCGGCCAACCCGACCGCGGCTTCGATCTCGTCGGGCATCGGCGGGACGATGGTGTTGAGTTGCTCGGGACGGTTCAGTGTGACGGTGGCGACCGGCGGCGCGGTGGTGTAGAGCAGGGTTTCGAATTCCGTTGTCGGCATGGGTCCAGCGAAGCCACGGCGGTGTCGCTCGTCAAGCGGGCAGACGGTCAGAAACGTGAAGATGGTGAAGATGAAGGTGTCCGGAGGCACCGTACCGCCACTGTGGTTGCCGACCAGCAGCACCGGCCCTTCGGCCGGGATTCGGTGCAAACCCCGCTGTAATCCGGATCCCGCTGGTCCAGCTCGGCCTTCGGAACCCGCGACAGGACCTGCTGGCGAAACCACTCGGTGACGTCGCCGAAGCGCGCCATCGTTAATCCGCCGGCTGCTGCGCCTTGCCGAATTTCGGGTTGCCCTCGTCGTCAAGCCAGTCGTTGACGGCGGTGCCGGTGACGGTCCGACCGGTGTCGGGCATGACCACCGTCCGACGATCGTCGTAAGCCTCGGCCATCCGCTGTACTTCTTCCGCACTTTCCTCGGACAGTTCGACCGGCGGCTGTTGTTCTTCGTCTCGCGTGTTCATCGTGTGCTCCGGCCCATGGATTGACGGCTTGCTGAGCGGTTACCCACTGCGGTGCCGCCGCCCAACCGCCTGAGTCAGCCGAACAGTGGCAGCGAACGTTTGCGGGCCAGTGCGTCCATGCCGCGCTGGATACTGCCGTGGACGTCGCGGTAGGTGCGGTCGACGTACTCGGAGTCGTCGGCGCGGCCGGCATCCCATAGCACCGGCGGCGCCGAAAGGTTCTCCCAGCCGTCGACCTCCATCCGAAACCGGTAGTCGACCAACGCATTCCAGAAGACCTTCTGGCGCTGCATGGTGTTCTCGTCGTAGCCGGTGAGCTCCCATTCGCCGGCACGTTTGGCCAGCGATCCGGTCAGCCCGCGATCTTGGTCGCTGCGCCGGTCCGGCATCGTGGTGCGCGCCTGGTCGGCGTATCGCGGCTCCTGTTGGCGGACGTCTGGCGTGCGGCGATCGGTTGTCCTCATCGCATCCGAGTACTCGTTGTGGGGCTCACCGTTGCGGTCACCGGTCCTACCGGGGAAATCGGTATCCCGGCGGTGACGGCGCTGGAGCGCGAACCGGCGGTGCAGCACATCGTCGGGATGGCGCGCCGGCGGTTTGACGCCTCGACACTGGGGTGGACCAAGACGACGTACCGGCAAGGCGACATCCTGGACCGGGCCGCGGCCGACGCGTTGGTCGCCGACGCCGATGTGGTGGTCCACCTGGCATTCATCATCATGGGGTCGCGCAGCGAGAGCGCCCGCATCAACCTGCAGGGCACCAGCAACGTGTTCGAAGCGACGGTGGCCGCCCGCCGGACCAGGCGGCTGGTGTACACATCGTCGGTGACGGCCTACGGCTATCACACCGACAATCCGGTTCCGTTGACCGAAGACGTGCCGCCGCGCGGCGCACCGGAGCACTACTACTCCGAGCAGAAGGTCGAATGCGAAGCCGCCCTGGCCGAAATCACCGCGGGCTCGTCGCTGCAGGTTTACCTGCTGCGGCTCGTGCACCACGACGACGTCGCCACCGCGATCGCGTTGGCGGTCACCGCTCCGGCGCCGCCCGGGGCGTACAACATCGCCGGCGACGAAACGGTCACGGTGTCCGACGTGGCGAAGGCGTTGGGCGGCCAACCGGTCCGGGTGCCCGCCGCCGCTGCCGGTGCGGCCTCTGCGGCAACTTCGCGCCTGCCGTTCGTCCCGTCCACGCTGGAATGGCTGCACGCCGCCCGCGCGTCAGTGGTGATGGACACCACCAAAGCCAAGACCCAACTCGGCTGGCGGCCTACCTACTCGTCGGCACAGACCCTCGCGGAGCTGGCCGCGGCGCTGTGACGGATTCCGGCGGGCGCTCACTCCCGCACGAGATCCCGGTCGAGCCGGTTGGCGATGGCAGCGGTGACAGCCAGGATGCGGTGGGTGCCGTCGGCGGCGCCTTTTTCGAAGTCGTCGCCGTGCACGGCCATGGTGTTGGTGACATGCGCGACGCACACCACACGCCGTCCGGTGGCCTGCGCGTAGGCGTACAGCCCAGCGGCCTCCATCTCCACCGCGTGCACCCCTGCGGCCTTCGCCGACGCCAGCGCGGCGGCGGTCTCCCGAAACGGTGCGTCGGTGGTCCACGACGCGCCCCGATGGATCGGCTCGTCGAGGCCGTCGAAAGCGCCGTGCAACGCCGCCGACAGCGTCGGGTCCAGCCGGGCCCACTCGGCGGGCGGCAGGTAGTGGCCGCTGGTGCCGTCATCGCGCCAGGCCCGTTCGATCAGCACGAAGTAAGGCGGCACGCCGAGCGGGGCCACCATGCCGGCCGAGGTGACCGAGACCAGCAGCGCAGTACCGGACGCCGCGAGTTGTTCGGCCACCAGCACCGCGTAGGGCGCGCCGACCGCGCACGGCACGATGCCGAGTTCTCGGCCGGCCGATGCGGTGACCCACAGCTCGGAGTGATAGCACGCCCAGCCCGGGTGGCGCTGCGCCGTCCCGGCTGCGGCCAGGTGGCGCACCACGTCGCCGTCCGGGTCGAGCAGGCACACCGCCGGTACCGGAAGTTCGGGCCGCCCGCGTTGCCGCCGCGCTTCGCGTAACAGGTTGGCGGCGGTGAACACCGACGGGGCGGTGTGGTCGCGGACGCTGAGCGGGCCGCCGGTCGGTCTCATGTCGTGACGGCCACCAGCTGGCTCATTGCGGTCGTCCCTTCAGGCTTCCGATGCCCAGCGTTCTGTTCGAGTCGGCACTCGATGGGCCGGCTCCGTCTTCGTCTGCGGCCGCTTCGGCTCGCTCACCGTTCTCCACGATGTCGCCGTCCTGGAAGAGGATTCCCCGCGCAATCGCACGCCACTGCGGCGTCGATCGCAGCAGAAACTCGAGATCCATACTGAAATGCTTGTACTCCTCACCGAGCGCGTTGTTCATGATCGCCCGCGACTCCGGGTCCGGCTCGATGGACATGCGCTGGGTGTACCAGCTGATCGCCTCGGCCTCCTCGGTGAGGTTGGCGCACATCCGGGCGAACGTCCGGGTCTCCGCGGAGAGCTCGGCAGCCGGCTCGTGGTATTGGTCAAACCCCATGACAGTCCTTTCGTCGGTGTCGTCGGTGTAGCGATGACGAAGCTCACTGCTGAGAGTCTGACAGGTTGGGCGCCAGCATCCGCCACAGGAACGAAAAACTCAGCGCGGCCCGGAACGCGATCTGCTCGTTGTCGGCCGCACCGGCGTGACCGCCCTCGATGTTCTCGTAGTACCACACCCGGTGTCCGGCGGCCTCCAACGCGGCGGTCATCTTCCGCGCATGCCCCGGATGCACCCGATCGTCTCGGGTGGATGTGGTGATCAGCACCGGCGGGTAATCCCGGTCCGCTGAAATATTTTGGTACGGCGAGTACTTGCGGATGAACTCCCAGTCTTCGGCATTGTCCGGATCGCCGTACTCGGCCA
>CAZPZQ010000219.1:0-6126 GCA_964590745.1 uncultured Mycobacterium sp.
GACCGCCAGGTGTCGACGCTGATCAGCTGGTCCGGGTAGGCGTCGCGCAGCCATTCGATGAACGGCACCACCCGGGCAGTCTCGGTGTCGGCGCCGACCGTCTGGCCCGGCCCCGCCTTCACGCCACCCACGTCGATGACGTCTGCACCGTCGGCCACCGCTCGGTGCGCCGCGGCCTTGGCCGCCTCGTCGCTGAAGGTGGCGCCGGTGTCGTAAAACGAATCGGGGGTGCGGTTGATGATCGCCATGATCAGTGCGCGGTCACCCGGCACTCTGCGGCCGCACAGGGATGAGTGCACGTCTACATAGTGCCTGGTCACCACGCGAGGGGCCCGGTGGCCCCTGGCGTTTGTCGCGCTCTGCGCACCGAGACTGCGTCCAGGACGGAGATGCCGGCCACCGAAGCGATCGGTACGCAGTCTCGTCGCCCTCAGCGCAGTCTCGTTGACCGGCCTACGCCTGCGGTCGCTTACCGGCGGCGACCTCATCCGGATACTCGGCGTAGTAGGGCACGTAGCCCTCTCCGCAGCCGGCTAACACGTACAGCGGGTCGCCGATCTCGGCGCCGTCGAGACCGTAGCCCTGCTCGCGCAGTTCGACTTTGCGGCTCTTGAACGTGCTGGTGCGTGCCATCGAATCGACCAGCCGCACAAACAATGGCAGCGCGTACGACGGCAGCTGCCGGTAGACCGCGTCGGCCAGCGCGTGTCCGTCGAACTCAACGCCGTCGCGCAGTTTGAGCGCGGCCATCCCGGCCCGGCCACCGGTGCGCGGCACTTCGACACCGAACACGGCGCACTCCTCGATCGCCCCGTACTCGGCCAGCGCCCCCTCGACTTCGGTGGTGGCCACATTTTCGCCTTTCCACCGGAAGGTGTCGCCCAGGCGGTCGACAAACGCGGCATGCAACAGACCCTGCGGGTTCATCAGGTCACCGGTGTTGAACCAGCAGTCGCCGTCTTTGAAGGCGTTGCGAACCAGCTTCTTCTCGGTTTCCGCCGGGTCGGTGTAGCCGTCGAACGGCGACAGGCTGTTGACCGGACTGAGCAGCAGTCCGGGCTGGCCGCCGGTCACTCGCCGGACCCAGCCGTCAGCACCGCGCCGCGGTTCGCCGGTCTCGGGGTCGTAGTCGACGTAGGCCAGCCGCATCGGCGCGATCCCGGCGGTTTTGGGCACATTGAAGACGTTGATGAAAGCGGCGTTGCCTTCGCTGGCGCCGTAGAACTCGCAGATTCGAGGAATGCCGAACCGGGCGGCGAACTCCTCCCAAATCTCCGGCCGTAGCCCGTTGCCACAGATCACGCGCACCCGGTGCGCCCGATCGGTCGGTTTCGGCGGCTGGTTGAGCAGGTACCGGCAGATCTCACCGATATAGACGAACGCTGTCGCGTCGGCGGCGATGACCTCATCCCAGAACCGCGATGCCGAAAATGACTTGCCCAGCGCCAATATCGCCCCGGACGTCAGCACCGACGCCAGGGCCACGGTCAACGCATTGTTGTGGTAGAGCGGCAACGGGCAGTAGAGGGTGTCACGGCTGCGCAACCGAAGTCCCAGACCACCGAACGCTGTCAGCGCTCGCAGCCACCGCTGGTGCGTCATCACGCTGGCTTTGGGGAAGCCGGTGGTTCCCGAGGTGAAAATGTAGAAGGCAGCGTCTTTGGCCAGCACCGCCGACGCCGAGGCCGGATTGCCGGCCGGCGCGGTGTCGGCCAGCCGCTCCAGTTCCTCAATGGTCAGCGGTTCGGCTCCGGACGCGCCGCTCTCGGTGACGACGCTGATCAGATCAGACTCGGCCACCAATACTTTGGCGTCCAGCAGACCCAGGCTGTGGGCCAGCACCTCCCCATGCTGGTGGTAGTTGACCATGCCGGCGATGGCGCCGCACTTGACCGCAGCTAACACCATCAGCACCGCATTCGGCGTGTTGCGCAGCATGATCCCGACAACGTCGCCGTGACCGGCACCGCGCGCCGACAGCACAGCGGCATAGCGGTTGACGGTCGCGTTGGCTTCGGCATAGGTCACCTGCTGGTCGCCGAATCGGATGAAGACGCGGTCACCGTAGCGGGCGGCTCGGTTCTGAAACACCGTGCCGATCGACGTCTTGGAGGTCGGCCAGACGAGCAGGCCGGTTACCGCGGCGCGCAGCAGGACCGGCAGGTCCGCCACCACACTGGGCAGCCCGGCCGCGATGTCGCGCAGTCCGACCCGGCTGGGCGCATCGGTTTGGTCGGACACGGCATTCCTCGCTTCGCTTGGTTTGCTGTCCAGCTTAATGCCGGGGACTCAGCCGGGCGCGCACGCTGTCAACGCCGCATCCACATCGTCGACCACCACCAGCCGATCCAACGCCCCGGGCGGGACGTAACCGGCGTCGATCAGCCCGCACAGCCACGCCCACAAGCCGTCGTAGTGCCCGAAGGGATCGAGGACCACCACGGGTTTGTCGTGCATGCCGAGGTGTCCTGCCGTCCATGCCTCGAACAACTCTTCCAAGGTGCCGATACCGCCGGGCAGGGCAAGGAACGCATCGGCGTGGTCCTCCATGATCTGCTTCCGTTCCCGCATGGTCTCGGTGACGATCAGCTCGTCGGCGTCGACATCGGCCAACTCGCGGTGCACCAGGGCGCGCGGGATCACACCGACGGTTCGTCCGCCTCGCGCTCGGGCCGCCGATGACATTGCACCCATCGCCGAGACGTTGCCGCCACCCCAGACCAGGGTCCAACCGCGGTTGGCGATCGCCATCCCCACGTGGGCGGCCAGCGCCAGCAACTCGGGGTGGATTGGCCCGGATGCGCAATACACGCACACCACCCACTCCGTCGGCCAGCGCACACGGAAAGGCTAGCCGGGCTGCATCAGGCGCCGTACAATCCGCCGGATGCCGATGCGGTGGAACGTCCCTCAACATACGGCTGCCCTGGCGCGGCTCGATGCCGCGCTCGGCGACCCGGCACGTAGCGGCGCCATCGTGTTGGGCCCCGATGGCGTGGGCAAGTCGACGTTGGCTCGATTGGCCGCCGAGCACGTCGTCGCACGGAAGCCGAGCACCGCTGCTTACTGGGTGACCGGCACTCCGACCGAGCATGCCGTCCCATTCGGGGCGTTCAGCCACCTGGTGGACATCGCCGACATCGGCAAACCGGCCGCATTGCTGCGTGCCGCTCGGGCATCATTGACGCGAGCCGCAGCAGAGTCCGATCTGCTGCTCGTCATCGATGACGCGCATCAGCTCGACATCCTGTCCGCCACCCTGGTGTATCAGCTGGCGCTGGCCGGTTCGGCGCGGATGGTGGTCAGTGCCCGGGTCGACGCCGAGCCCGAAGTTCCCACCGTGATCGCGGCGTTGTGGACCGACGGCCTGCTGGACCGCATCGACATCGCTCCGCCCGGAGACGCCGCCACGGCTACCGAGGTCAGTGACATCGACGACTATCTTGCCGGGTTACCGCCGGCCGCCCGGTCGGTGCTGGATTACCTGGCCGTCGTGGAGCCGCTGACGCTGGCCGACCTGACCAGCTTGACCGGCGACGATGCCGTCCGGCTGGCCGAGGAGCTGGGCGCGGTGGAAACCCGGGTACGGGGTGGTCGGGGACCGGACCCGGTGGTCTATACCGCGCACCCACTGTTCGCGGCGCGTGCCCTGGCCGGGCTCGGCGGCGCGCTGGGTAGTGCGGCGCGGCAACGCCGCGCCACCGTGGTTGACCTGCTGTCGGCCCAGCACAGCGAGCATGTCAGCGACCGTCTCCGGTTGGCGGCGTTGGCAGTTGACAGCGACGCACCGCAGCCGGTCGATGAAGTCGCCGCCGCCGCCCAGCAGGCGCTGCGGCTCGGCGACCTGGCCTTGGCCAAGCGGTTGGCCGGCTCGGCGCTGGACCGGGGTGCCGGCCTGCCCGCGCGTCTCGTGCTGGCCACCGCGCTGGGTTACCGCGGCCGCGGCCGCGACGCCGACGCGGTGCTCGCCGCGGTGGATCCCGCAGGCCTTTCCGAATCCGACCTGATGTCGTGGGCGCTGCCGCGGGCCGCCAACCAGTTCTTCCAGCTCGATGAGCCAGAACGGGCCACCGCGTTTCTGCAGACCACCCGACGCGGAGTCAGCACCGCGCGCGCCCGCACCACGGTCGACGCGTTGAGCGCCACCTTCGCCATGAACGCCGGCAACCTGGAACGCGCCGCCGGGCTCGCCGAACAGGTACTCAGGTCCTCGGAGGCCGAAGACACCGCAGTGGCGTGGGCGGGTAGCGCGGCGGCGCTGTGTGCGGCGCGGCAAGGTCGGTTCGACGACGTCGAGCCGGCCGCCCAACGGGCGCTGGCCGCCGAGCATCCCGGTCTGCTCCGATTCACCATCGGGCTGGCCCAGATCACCACATTGCTCATGGACGATCGGCTAGCCGATGCCCGCGACCTCGCCCAACAGTTCACCGACTTTGCCGAACTGCAGCAACCGGGTCGCGCGATCGGCGAGGTGCTGCTGGCCTGGGTACTGATCGAGCGTGGTGATTTCGCTGCTGCGGCAACGCTGCTGGGCCCGGCAGCGGCCACCCTGGAACGCACCGGCTATTCGTGGGGGCCACTGTCGCTGACCCTGTTGGCCACTGCCCTGGCGCGACAAGGCGACATCCCCGGCGCGGCAAAGGCGCTGAGCCGAGCCGAATCCCGGCACGGCACCAAGTCTGCTCTGTTCGCCCCGGAGCTCGGCGTGGCACGGGCGTGGCGACATTCCTGTCTGCGCGACGAGCACGGCGCCCTGGCGGCCATCCGGGACGCCGCCCGGATGGCCGAACGATCCGGACAGTCTGCGGTGGCGCTGCGGGTCTGGCGTGAGGCGGTTCGGCTGGGTGACGTCCGAGCGGCAGACCCGCTGGCCCGGCTGTGCCAGCAGGTTGACTGCGCGGTTGGCCGGCACGCACTCGGTGCGGCGCGAGTGCTGGCGGAGGGTTAGCCGGTGAGGTAGCGGCGCAGCAGGTCGGCGGTGGCGGTGATCTGCGCGGCCGGTACCCGCTCGTCGCGGGTGTGCGCCAGATTGGGGTCGCCGGGTCCGAAGTTGACCGCTGGGACGCCGCGGGCAGCGAAGCGAGAGACATCGGTCCAGCCGTATTTGGCCCGCACCTGTCCGGTCACGTCGGCCAGGGCTTTCGCGGCGGGCTGGGCCAGCCCGGGCAGCGCGCCGGCGGCCGCGTCGGTCTGCTCGATCGTCACGTCGAGTCCGGCGAGGACGGTGTGCACGTGAGCTAGGGCCTGCTCCGGGGACTGGTCGGGGGCAAACCGGTAGTTGACCGTGACCGACGCAGCGTCCGGGATGACGTTGCCGGCCACACCGCCGTCGATGCGCACCGCGGACAAGCCTTCTCGGTAGGTACAGCCGTCGATGTCGACGGTGCGCGGCCGGTAGGCCGCCAGCCGGTCCAGCACCGAGCCCAGCTTGTGGATGGCATTGTCACCCAGCCACGACCGCGCCGAATGCGCCCGTCTACCGGTGGTGTGCACGACGACGCGCAGGGTGCCCTGGCAACCGGCCTCGAGGTAGCCGGCGGTGGGTTCGCCCAGGATCGCCACATCGGCGTCCAGCCAGTCCGGCAGTTCACGCTCGATCCGGCCCAAACCGTTGGCCGCCGCGTCGATCTCCTCACAGTCGTAGAGCACCAAGGTCAGGTCGTGCACCGGTGCGGTGATGGTCGCCGCCAGATGCAAAAACACCGCCAGCCCCGATTTCATGTCGACGGTCCCGCAGCCGTGCAGCACATCACCGTCGGCGTCGGCCGTGCGACGGCTGGGCAGATTGTCGGCCGCCGGCACGGTGTCCAGGTGGCCGGCCAGCAGCACGCGGAACGGCCGGTCCAGCTGGGTCCGCGCCAGAATGGCGTTGCCGTTTCGGACTATCTGGTAGCCACTGGTTTGCTGGCGCAGCGCGGCTTCTATTTCGTCAGCGATGCGCTGTTCCTGTCGCGACTCACTGGGGATGTCGACCAGTGCCGCGGTCAACTCGATCGGGTCGCCGTGCAGGTCCACCACGGCCTCAGCGTAGCGGGCCGGTTCTGCCACCCAGCGGCCACCGGGATGAGGACCACAAAGCGGGTGACCCGTTCGACCAAAGTACCTATCGCCGAACGGTTTCCGGGC
>CAZPZQ010000220.1:0-6119 GCA_964590745.1 uncultured Mycobacterium sp.
CCGGCGGACCGGGCTGCTGCGGTCCGAGCTTGCCGTATTCGGTCGGTCGGGTCGGTTGCTCGCTGGGTTCGCCCGGGTTGCCCGACGGGCCGTTGCGCGCCATCGCGCCGATGCTAACCGGTACCGCCAGCACCGGAAACGGCCGGCCTTACTTCAGAACGTCTCGACATTGTCGATGCTGACGAACATGCCGTGGCCGGTCCGGTTGTTGGTGAACCGAGTGCCGTCGATGCTGGCCGCGATCGTCCAGCCCTGCGCGTCGTAGGTGACGTAGTCGATGGTGACGACGGGGATGGCGCCCAGGTTTCCCAGCACCCAGTCGACGGTGCCATCGGAGGTGACACTGACCCCGTTGGCGCGCTGGCCGTCTTTCATCGGGGAGTTGGTGAACTCCGCCTCGCAACCAACTCTCTCCGAGGTGATTTGGCAGCGGGTCCGGCCGGATTTCGTCTCGATGAAGACATAGCCGCTGTCGTTCGGCGGCAGCGGGATAGCACCCGCCGGCGGTGCGGTCGGTCCGGTCGGCGGTGCCGGCGGTGCGGTGGGCGCTGGGCCGGGCCGGGGGGTCGGAAAAGACGGTTCGGTGGCCCCGGCGCCCGGCGATGCGATCGGTCTGCCGTCGACCGTGGTGCTGCACCCGGCCGTCAGCACGCCAACGGCCAGTGCTAACCACCCACCGGCCATGCCCAGCTTCGCCTGGTTCGATACCCGCACTGGCCTTCCCCCACACCGATATGTACAGCAGCTCAGCGTACGCACCCGGTCGCAATGCCGTGCGGTGACCCGCTGGTGGTGATCAACCGGTCATCGCGGCGTAACCCTCGGCGAGGGCACGCAGCTGGGCCGCGCCGTCTCCGGCGAACGATGCACCGTGCATCAGCGCCAGCGTGGTAGGCCGCAACTGCGCCAGCTGTTCCAGGGTGGGCGCCAAATTCGTGGTCAGGCCGGTGGCGTGAAACAGTGCCTCGGCCTCTAGAGCCGGTGCCACGCAGTCGGACTCGGTCAACGCCGGGCACCGTCCGGCATGTTCGAACAAGTCCCCGGCCAGCAGGGTGGCGGTGGTCTCGTCGAACCACAACCCGCTTTCCCAGTTGTGCGGCACGTGCGGGGTGGCGATGAACCGCAGCCGATGCCCGCCGATGTCGTGCACACCGTCGTCTCCGCCTGTTTCGACCGCGACCGGCGGCCGGTCGCACATGTCGTTCAGCGACAGCATGCAGGCCAGCGGACCGTGAATCACCTCGGCGTGCGGGGCGGCGGCCAGCAGCTGGTTCATTGCACCGCACTCGTCGGCCTCGACGTGCCCGAATGAGATCCAGCGCAGCTGCGGTAGCGGCAGCACGCGCTCGATGGCTCGCGCCACCAGCGGGAACAGAAACCGCTGCCCGCAGTGAAACAGGAACGGTTGCTCACCGGTGAGCAGGAATTGGTTGAACGTGAAACCGTGCTCGGTGATCGCCGGCACCCAGGTGGACAGCCGGAAGATGCCGGCGGCGATTTCGTCGACGTCGGTGTGCAGTTCAGGGTTCATCTGTCCAGGATGCGCCGTTCGGCAACCACGCGGGATAGGTTGGCGCAGACAGAAGGGTTGGACGACCGTGCGCGACGACGAGGTGCTCGACCACACCGACGCCGTCGGGCTGGCCGGGCTCATCAGATCCGGTGACATCACCCCTGGCGAGCTGCTGGACGCGGTGGTGCACCGCATTGAGCAGCGCAACCCGGTGCTCAACGCGGTGATTGCCACCCGCATCGATGCGGCGCGCGACGAGATCGCCGCCGGGCTGCCGGACGGTCCGCTGCGCGGTGTTCCGTTTGCGGTCAAGGATCTACAGTGTGACGTCGCGGGGCTGCCCAGTACCGCCGGCTGCCGGCTGTTCGCCGACGTAGTCGCCGCCCAGGATGGGGTCATGGTGTCGCGCTACCGGCGCGCCGGGTTGGTCATCGTCGGCAAGACCAACGTCCCGGAGCTGGGCATGAACCCCAGCACCGAGCCGTTGTTGCACGGCCCCACCCGCAACCCCTGGCGGCTGACCCACTCGCCGGGCGGATCGTCCGGCGGTTCGGCGGCGGCAGTCGCCGGTGGGTTGCTCCCCGCCGCGCACGGCAACGACTATGGTGGATCGATCCGCATCCCCGCGGCGTGCTGCGGCTTGTTCGGGCTCAAACCATCCCGCGGCCGGGTTCCGGATGACCGGGGCGGCAATGCTTTCGCTTATCCGCTGGTGGCAGCTCACGCGCTGACTCGCACCGTGCGCGACAGCGCCGCGTTGTTGGATGCGGTTGCCGGGCCGGCGCCCGGCGACCCGTACGGGGCGCTACCGTTGCCGCCGGCCGGCACCTTCCTGGCCAGCCTGGACCGGCCGCTGGAGCGGCTCCGGATCGGGGTAGCCACCTGCTCGGCCGATGGTCAGCCGGCCTGCCCGGCCGCGGCGGCGGCGGTAGAGCGCACCGCAGCGCTGCTCTCCGACCTGGGTCACCAGCTGAGTAACGCGGCACCGCAATGGGATCCGGTCGCCGAGTCAACGGCGGTGGCGGCGTTGGTGATCACTTTCGCGCGCGTGCAGATCAAAGATCGGCTGACCGTACTGGGTCGCGATCTCGCCGACGACGATATCGAGCCGTTCACTCGGTTTCTGTTCGACGCCCTACTGGCGCAAAGTGGTCCGGACGTGCACACCGCCTTGCAGGCCGTCGAGCAGATCGGCCGGCAACTGGCGCCATTTTTCGCCCGCCACGACGTCTTCGTGACGCCGACGCTACGGGTGCCGGTGCCGCGTCTGGGGGTGCTGGACACCACCGACCCGAAGTCGATCTTCGCCCACGGGCCCGAGATGACGTCGTTCACATCGGTTTTCAATGCCGCAGGACTGCCGTCGGCCAGCGTGCCGGCCGGCAGCGACGAGGCCGGTTTGCCGGTCGGCATCCAGCTCACCGGGCCGATGGGAGCCGAGGATGTGTTGCTGCGGCTGGCGCGCCAGCTCGAGCAGGCCGCGCCGTGGCCCTGGCAGGCACCCGCAGAACGGTTGTCCGTCACGAGAAATCACGAAAGGCCAGTGCGAAACCCGCCACTGCAATGACGGCGGCGAGCGCATAGCCGAGGACGGACCACCAGCCGGCGTGCAGGTAGGCGGTGACGGCCACGATGGCGATGGCGAGAAACACCAGACCGGCGCCGTACAGTGGCGGTCGGGCGGCGTACCGGTTGCGGGTCATAGTGATTGCTCTTCCGGTTCGGCCGCCTGCAGCGCGGCGGCAGGGGATTGTTCCGGCACGGTTGGCACCTGAGCGGCGACGGCCAGCACCCGGCTCCGGACCAGATACCAGCCGCCGGTCAAGGCCGGGGCGCCCACGATGAACGCGGTTCGGATGAACGGACCGCTGCGCGCGTCGAACATCATCAACACCAGCACCCCGGCCAAGAAGACCAGGGTGGCATATCCGCTGTGCGGTGCCAGCGGCATCCGAAACCGCGGCCGCTGCAGGATGCCGGCCTTGACCAACCGGTGGAACCGAAGCTGGCATGCCACGATCGTCGCCCAGGCCGCCATCACCCCCACTGCGGCGATGTTGAGCACAATTTCGAAGGCCTGTCCGGGTTTGACCGCATTGAGCACCACTCCGAACAAGCCGACAACACTGGTCAAGGCGATCCCGCCGTAGGGGACACCGTTCTTCGACATGCGTGCGGTGAACGCTGGCCCGCTGCCATTGACCGCCATCGAGCGCAGAATCCGCCCGGTGGAATACAGCCCGGCGTTCAGGCTGGAAAACGCCGCGGTCAATACCACCAGGTTCATCAGGCTGCCGGCGCCGGCGAACCCGATCTTGGAGAAGAAGGTGACGAACGGGCTCTCGTGTTCTTTGTAGGCGGTGTGTGGCAACAGCAGCGTCAGCAGCACCACCGACCCGACGTAGAAGATCCCGATCCGTGCCACCACCGAGTTGATCGCCCGCGGCATGACCTTCTCCGGTTCGGCGGTTTCGCCGGCCGCGGTGCCGACCAGTTCCACGGCGGCGTAGGAGAACACCACACCCGAGGTCACCAGCACCAACGGCAGCACACCGGTCGGCAGGAACCCGCCATTCTCGGCCCACAGGTGCAGGCCGGTGTCGTGGCCGTCGACCGGATAGCGCCCACCTAGGAAGATGGTTCCGACGACCAGGAACACCAGCAGCGCCACCACCTTGATCAGCGCGGCCCAGAACTCCAGCTCACCGAATATCTTCACCGAGATCAGGTTCACCGAGAACACCGCGATCAGGGCGACCAGCGCCAGTGTCCACTGCGGGATCGGCTCGAACACCCGCCAGTAGTGGAAGTAGCTCGCGATTGCGGTGGTGTCCACGATGCCGGTCATCGACCAATTCAAGAAATACAGCCAGCCGGCGACGAAAGCTGTTTTCTCGCCGAAGAATTCACGAGCATACGACACGAACGATCCCGACGACGGGCGGTGCAGCACCAGCTCGCCGAGTGCCCGCAGGATCAGGAACACGAAACCGCCGCAGATCGCGTACACAACGAACAATCCCGGCCCGGCGGATTCCAGCCGGCCGCCGGCGCCCAGGAACAACCCGGTGCCGATGGCGCCGCCCAGAGCGATCATCTGCAGCTGCCGGGGCGCCAGGTCCTTGTGGTAGCCCTTGTCTTCGCGGACAAGCAGGTCCGCAGGAGCCAGGTGCGCCGTGTCGGGCAGGTCTGACATCGCGGTCCTATCGTCTCGGGGTCCTGCGACCCGGGCGGCGTGGCCAAGCGGAATACGACGCCGTTGCGAGGTTATAGCACCGCGGTGTGGAAGAGTTGGCACGTGAATTCGTCGGGTCGGCAGTGGGTCGACGTCGGAGATCGGGTGCTGTGCACGCGGGTGCGCGGGCAGGGACCGACCGTCGTGCTCGAAGCCGGCGGGGCGGGCGAAGCCACCACCGGGCTCGGCTACGGCCGGCCGCTGGAAGACCAGTTGGCGCCGCTGGCGACCGTGCTGACTTATGACCGGGCCGGCAGCGGACACTCCGGTGGCTCACCGCGCCGCAGCGTCGCGCAGATGGCCGACGACCTTGCCGCAGTTATTCGGGCGATGGGGTGTGCGGGTCCGGTCGTCGTGGTGGGCTGGTCGTCGGGAGGGTTGGTCGCGGAGATGTTCGCTGTGCGCCACCCGGGCAAAGTCGCCGGCCTGCTGCTGCTCGATCCCACCTGCCAGATGGCGACCGAACCACGCGCCCTGCAATACCTGCGGCTGGCTTTCGGAACCGTGCAACTCGGCGTGAGTGCGCTCGCCGCGCAACTGGGGTTCTTTCGCACCCGGGCGGGCCGCAGCCTGGCCCGGCGCACGGTCGGATTCAACGCCAGCAGCGCCGGCCTCGACTACGCCTATCAAGCCTGCAACAACCCGCGAGCGATCTGGCAGCTGGCCCGGACCATGCCGCGTTTCGACCACTACATCGCCGAAACGGCGACGGCGCTGCGTACCGTGCCGGTGCCGGACGTCCCGGTGCGGGTGGTCGTGCCGCGATCGCGGGCCGGCCTACCACCCGGCTACGCCCGCCGGATCGATGCGGCTCATCGTGCACTGGCGGAGGGGTTCCCGCGCGGAGAGCTCGTCTTCGCCGACCGGGCCAGCCATTTAGTGCCGATTGACCGACCCGACCTGGTCGTTGCGCTGGTGCGCGACCTGCTGGCGGCCAGCCGCCGCTGACGTCGGGTGTCCGTCGTCCAGTCGCGCAAACATCGGCGTTGCGCGCAGCGGCCGATAGTCGGCGGCTGCGAAAGCCGCTGCGCCCGTGCCCGAGACTCGAACGGCGCTAGCTCGGACAGGTATCTGTGGACAGAACCCGAACCGTGGATAGACGGGGTGGCTGCCCACGGTCTGCCGGCCTGGATTCGGTGCGGCGGATGACGGCCGGGACCAGGGAACAAACCACCGTCGGAGCCCGTTTAGATAACCAGATAGTTGAGCGGAGTACGCTCAAGACTTGGGTTGACACGGCGCGGGCGGCGAAAGCAAGCTTGAGTGTAGTCGGCTCAGACCAGATGAACGCTCTACCAGGAGGTAACCAGCATGGCTCGTGCGGTCGGAATCGACCTCGGGACCACCAACTCCGTAGTCGCAGTCCTCGAG
>CAZPZQ010000221.1:0-6100 GCA_964590745.1 uncultured Mycobacterium sp.
GCTCTGCAGACACCGCGCCCCTGACTACCAATGGCCCGCAGCATCGCTTCCTGGTTGTCCGGCCCCGAGCCGGCCCAGGCTGGCCAATATCCGGGGCAGCGGCTCGGATTACCCCGGACCGGCCCGGGATCGGCTGCCGGGTTCGGTCGCCGGCTGCTGGCCTTGACGGTGGACTACTTCATCGCGGTCGGTTTGACCGCCATGGCGGTGCCGTTGGGCTTGATAACGCAGGACGCCTTTCAATACTCGACAGATGTGCGGCTGCTGATCATCGTGATTTGGCTGCTGCTCGGCGCCGTCGCGGTCCGCCTGTACGGGTTCACGCCCGGCCAGTTGTTGTTCGGATTGCAGGTGACGACCGTGAGCACAGCGGGTCAACACATCGGCACCGGCATCGGCCGCGCCCTGGCGCGAGGGGTGTTGATCGCGCTGGTGATACCGGCGCTGTTCACCGATGCCGATGGTCGTGGGCTGCACGACCGGGCGACGGGCACCGCGGTGGTGCGTCGCTGAGCCTGCCGAGCACCGCGGCGGGCCGAACCGCTACCGTCGGCGTACCGTGCGTTGGATGCCGCGCAGCTTGGCCCCGGTGGGCAGCGGTCCCTTGGGCACCGCGGCGGTCCCGGCCCGCGAGCCCAGCGCGGCCAGCCGCGATTCCAGCGAGTCCATCTGCTTGATCGTGATGTTGGCTGGCAGCTTGGTCAGGAATCGTTCCAACTTGGCCAGCGGGACCTCGCCGTCCCCATTGCCGACCGCGACGTCGTAGATCGGCACGTCACCGACCAGTCGCGCGGTGCGTTTCTTTTCCTGAGCCAGTAAAGGTTTGACCCGGGCCGGTGAGCCTTCAGCGACGAGGATGACGCCGGGACGCCCGATCACCCGGTGCACGGCGTCGAAGTGGCCGGTAGCCGCCACCCCGGGGGTGACCCGCCACTTGCCCCGCAGGTTTTCCAGGACCCACGCCGCCGCACCAGCTTGGCCTTCGGCCTTGCGGTAGACCGACCGCTGCGCTCGCCGCCCGAAGATGACGAACGCGACCAGCACACCGAGCACCACGCCGAGCGGGATCATCACCACCATGGTCAGCCCGCCGGCCAGCAGGCTCACCGCCACCGATCCGCCGACGATCACCACGAAGGCGCCGATCATGTACGGCAACATTCGGCGGTCCTCGTTGAGCTGCAGCTGAAACGCCTGCCACAGCTGCGTGCGACGAGTTCTGGCGGCCGCCTTGCGAGTGGCTTTCGCCGCTGCTCGAGCGGCCTTGGTTTCGGCTGCGGTGCGGGGCTTAACCATAGCCACCAAGGATACGCAGGGCCGTTGAGAGCCCCGCCGGATCAGCCTTGCGCCGAGGTATCGGATCGGGCGGCTCGGCGCTCCCGCACCTCGGCGGCCTGCCGATAAAGTCGGCCAGCCCGATACGACGATCGCACCAACGGCCCGGACATCACCCCGGCGAAGCCAAGCTGTTCGGCGTAGCGGGCGTGCTCGAGGAACTCTTCGGGTTTGACCCACCGGTCGATCGGGTGGTGCAGTTGCGACGGGCGCAGGTACTGGGTGATGGTGACCAGTTCGGCGCCGGCGTCGTAGATGTCCGACAGCGTGGCCCGCACCTCGTCGGGGGTTTCGCCCATACCCAGAATCAGGTTGCTCTTGGCTACCAAGCCGGCGTTGCGGGCGGCGGTGAGCACGCCCAGGCTGCGCCGATAGTCGAAGCCGGGGCGGATCCGTTTGAAGATGCGGGGCACGGTTTCAACGTTGTGCGCCAGCACTTCCGGACGAGTTCCGAAGACCTGGCCGAGCAGGTCGGGCTCACCGTCGAAGTCTGGAATCAAGATCTCGACACCGGTCGACGGATTGAGTCGCTTAATGGCGCGGACTGTTTCGGCGTACAGCCAGGCGCCGCGATCATCCAGGTCGTCGCGGTTGACGCCGGTCACGGTGGCGTACCGCAGGCCCATCGCTTGCACACTTTCGGCGACCCGACGGGGCTCGTCGCGGTCGGCATGGTCAGGCTTGCCCTTCTTGATCATGCAGAACGCGCAATTGCGGGTGCATTTTTCGCCACCGATCAAGAAGGTGGCCTCGCGGTCCTCCCAACATTCGTAAATGTTCGGGCAGCCCGCCTCCTCGCACACCGTGCGCAGGTTCTCCCGCCGGACCAGACCCTTCAACTCGG
Organism: uncultured Mycobacterium sp.; assembly: GCA_964590745.1. Lineage (GTDB taxonomy): Bacteria > Actinomycetota > Actinomycetes > Mycobacteriales > Mycobacteriaceae > Mycobacterium. Next base: position 2,180 of record CAZPZQ010000221.1, read on the forward strand.
TGTAGTTCGGCCCCATCTTGGCCCGGGTTTTTATCCACGAGGGTTTGCGCTCGATCGGCGTCTCGGCGTTGCGCGCTTCCTGACGACTTAATCTGCGGCCTTCTCCGACGACGCTCATCGTGTCGATGCTACCTCCGGTGACGATGCGCGCCGGATCGGCGGGCTGGGGAGGCGGGCAGTCACGCCGAGCCGGTGGCGGAATGTTCACGCACCGGCAGGGTGCCGTCCAAGGTGTCGATCAGGGTTTCGGCGACCTGGTGCCGCACGTCGGCGACGCCGACGCGTCGCCCGAGCTCGGCCGCTAACGAGGTCACCCCGGCATCGGTGATGCCGCACGGCACGATCGTGCTGAATGCGCCGAGATCACAGTCACAGTTGAGCGCGAACCCGTGCAACGCGATAGCACGTGACACCCGCACGCCGATGGCGGCCACCTTTCGGGCCGGTCGGCCGTCACCGGGCGGTAGCCACACCCCGGACCGCCCGTCGATACGACCAGCCGGCAGCCCGAGCTCGGTGCATACGTGTATGAGCGATTCTTCAAGGCGCCGAACGTAGTTGAGCACATCGAGCGGCTCGGCCAGACCGATGATCGGGTATCCCACCAGCTGGCCGGGGCCGTGCCAAGTGATTTTGCCGCCGCGGTCGGTGTCGATGACCGGGGTGCCGTCCCCCGGCCGTTCGTGCGGCTCGGTGCGCCGGCCGGCGGTGTAGACGGGTGGGTGCTCCAACAGCAGCAGCGTGTCCGGGCCGCCGGCCAGCCGGGAGTCGGCCAGCTCGCGCTGCAGCTGCCACGCGGCGCGGTACTCCAGGCTGCCTAACTGGCGCACCTCCACCGGGGCGGCACTGGACCGGATGGAAAACACCATCGCAGGCTACCCGGGCCGCTACAGCGCTGTCGGCCGCTCGGTGGCGTAACCCAGCGCCTCGCCGATGGTGTTGTGATGAAAATCGAAACCGCACTTCTCCAACCGGGCGGGGATGGCGCGCTGCCCGCTGAGCAGGCCCTCGTCGGCGAATTCGCCGAGCGCAGCGCGGACCGCGGGACCGGGCAGCATCAGGGGGGTAGGCCGGCGTACCGCGCGGCCGAGCGCGGCGGTGAACTCGGCGTTGGTGACCGGTGCGGGCCCGGTCAGATTCACCGGCCCGGACAGCTCCGGCCGCGATATGGCGAACCGCAGTGCTCGGACCTCGTCTTCCAGGCTGATCCACGACATGTATTGGCGGCCGTTGCCCAATCGGGCACCCAGACCGAGGGAGAACAACGGGCGCAGCCGGCCGAGCACGCCGCCGGACCTGGCCAGCACCAGGCCGCTGCGCGCCAACACCACCCGGCTGCCGGCCTGCTGGGCTGGTGCCGTCGCCGCCTCCCAGTCTTGGCACAGCCGGGCGAGGAATCCTTCTCCGGCGGCGACGGTTTCGTCGACGGTTCGGGTGCCGGTGTCGCCGTAGTAGCCGATCGCGCTGGCATTGACCAGCACCGGCACCCCGGCGTCGGCGACGGCCGAGGACAGCACCTCGGTGGGTGTGATGCGGCTGTCGCGCAGGCTCTGCTTGAATGCGCCGGACCAGCGTCGCCGACCGATGCTGATGCCGCACAGGTTGACCACCGCATCGACCCCGGACAGCACGTCGACGTCGAACTCGCCGACTTCGGGATCCCAGGGCACTTCGCCGGGCTTTACCGGGGCCCGGCGCACGATCCGCAGTACCGCGTGGTTGTCGGTGCGCAGTGCCGACGCCAGCGCTGAGCCGATCAATCCGGACGAGCCGGCGATGGCGACTGTCGCTTGGGGGGCGTTAGGCACGTGATGGGAGCCCTTCTTAAAGACCTAGGTCGGCCTCGAACGCGCCCTCTTCGAGCCGGTTCTTGACCGTGGTGAGAAACCGTCCGGCGTCAGCACCGTCGATCAGCCGGTGGTCGTAGGTCAGCGGTAGGAAGCAAACCGAACGCACCCCGATCGATTCGTTGCCGGCCTCGTCGATGATGACCCGGGGCCGTTTGACGATGGCACCGGTGCCCAACATAGCGGCCTGCGGGGGTACCAGGATCGGGGTGTCCAGGAGCGCGCCCTGGCTGCCGATGTTGGTGATGGTGAAGGTGCCGCCGGACAGTTCGTCCGGCTTGAGGTCACCCGAGCGGGCCCGGGCGGCGATATCGGCGATGGCGCGGGCCAGCCCAGCCAGCGACAGGTCGCCCGCATTGTGGATCACCGGTGACAGCAGGCCTCGTTCAGTGTCGACCGCGATGCCGAGATGCTCGGCGTCGTAGTAGGTGATCTCGCCGGCGTCCTCGTCGTAACTGGCGTTGACGTTGGGATGGGCTTTGAGCGCGTCGATCACCGCCCGGGCGATGAACGGCAGGTAAGTCAGGTTGACGCCCTCGCGTTCCGCGAAGTCGTCTTTGGCCGCAGCGCGCAGCGCCACGATCTTGGTCATGTCGACTTCGTGGGTCTGGGTGAGTTGTGCGGTGGCCTGTAGCGATTCGCGGGTCTTTCGGGCGGTGAGCTGGCGGATCCGGCTGGCCTTGGCGGTGCTGCCGCGCAGGTGCGCCAGGGCGGGCGCCGACGGCGGCGCTCCGGCCGGTTGTGCGGCCGGGGCGGCGGGCGCGGCGGACTCCTTTTTCGCGTCAGCTGCGGCCAGCACGTCCTGTTTGCGGATCCGCCCGCCTACGCCGGTGCCGGTCACCTGGCGCAGGTCCACGTTATTATCCGCAGCCAGTTTGCGCACCAGCGGCGTGACGTACGGGCCGGGTTGCTCGCCATCCGGTGTTGGCGCAGGCTCCGGTTTGCGCTCCCGCGCGGGTTCCGGCTCGGGCTGGGCTGGCGGCTCAGGTTCCGGCTCCGGCGCGGCCTGCGGTTCGGGCTTGGGTTCGGGCTTGGGTTCGGGCTTGGGTTCGGGCTTGGGTTCGGGCTTGGGCTCAGACTTGGGCTCTGCGCCGGTTCCTACCCTGGCCAGCTCGCCGCCGACTTCGACAGTGGTGTCTTCTTCGGCGGTGATGGACAGTAGCGTTCCGCTCACCGGCGACGGGATTTCGGTATCTACCTTGTCGGTGGACACTTCCACCAGCGGCTCGTCGACCTGCACCGAATCACCGACTTTTTTCAGCCAGCGGGTCACGGTGCCTTCGGTGACCGATTCGCCGAGTTCGGGCATCAACACCGGGGTGCCGTCGGCGTCGCCGCCGGGCGCTGCCTGGCGTGACGACGCGGGTTCCGGCGTCGCCTGCGCAGCCGGTTCCGGCTCGGGCTCCGGCTCGGGCTTCGGTTCGGGTTCCCGCTCGGGTTCCGGCTTGGCCTCCGGTTGCGCGGGTTTGGCTTCGGGTTCCGGCCGCTCGCCGCCGGCGGCTTCGTCGGCCTCGCCGATCTCGGCGAGCTCGCCGCCGACCTCGACGGTGTCGTCTTCCTGGGCGATGATCTTGGTCAACACACCGGCTGCCGGCGACGGGATCTCGGTATCGACCTTGTCGGTGGAGATCTCCAGCAGCGGCTCGTCCACCTCGACGGTGTCGCCCTCCTGCTTGAGCCAGCGGGTGACGGTTCCTTCGGTGACGCTCTCACCGAGTTCCGGCATCTTCACTGAGAACGCCATCGCTGTCGACTCCTCGATTGATCGGCGGGCCGTCACGGTCTGTCTTCTGGCTTACCACAGTGGCCGGTGGCGGGCGCGGCACCAGGTGGTTTGTTCAGCCTATTGCTTCGGAAAGTCATCCTGTCATTGACGTCGATCCGCTCTGCATCCAGGCCGAATTGGGTGACCGGTGCCGTTCCCCTGAGTCGGCCGGCGAGCCGGACTGGCCGCATGTTCGGTAACGGTGTTCAGAGACCGTCAATGGAGCGGAAAGGGCCGCAGAAAGGACCGGTGGAAAGAACCGTGGTGAAGAACCGTGGTGAAGAACCGTGGTGAAGAACCGTGGTGAAG
>CAZPZQ010000222.1:0-4321 GCA_964590745.1 uncultured Mycobacterium sp.
CCGCCCCGCCGTCGACCCCGGCGCCGCCGCCGCCGCCGGCCCCGGCGATACCGAACGCGCTGTCGCCGCCGGCCCCGCCGGTCCCGCCGTCGACCCCGGCCCCGCCGGTCCCGCCGTCACCGTTGAAGGCGACCCCGCCGGCACCGCCTACCCCGGCCGCGTCGGTGGCACCGTCCCCGCCGTCGCCGAACCACAATCCGCCAGCACCGCCGGTGGCGGCGGCCAGGCTGGCGCCGCCCACCCCGTCAGCACCGTTGCCGATCAACAGGTCGGTGCCGAACAGCGGCCCCAGGTACTGGTTGATCCAATCGTCGACCTGGATGCCGAATGCGCTGGTGATCCAGGCCTGCTCGACGGTGTGAAGCGGCTGATAGACCCACTGGTCGAACCACGCCACCGGGTCGGCGGGATCGTCGCCAACCGGTACTGCGCCCAGTGCTAGCGCCGAGGGATCGAGCAGGTCGACGATCCAATCGAACCCATCGGCACGCGCATTCGGTGCGGCGGCTAGCGGAGTCAAGCCGAACGCCAAAAACGCAACCGCCGCCGTCCCGGCCCCCGGCACCCGGCCCGCACCACGGCGGCGACCGCCTGCCCAGTGTGCTCGCCGATGTCGCTGGTTATCGCGGCGTGCCGGCATCTGGACCACCTCCGATGAGGGCGACATTAATGAGGCATCTGTAATTCTCAGGTCGATGCCGGTTGCGCGGTGGGTAGTGCACTACCTGTTTTCCGGCCCGCCCACCGCAACAACTACTCACCCCGCGCACACACCACGCACAGGCCAGATAGCAGCCGGGTGTGCGTAGCCGCGGACTGATCCCGAGTAGCCGGTGTCGTGGGACACCCGAAAAATCGGGTAGTGCTCCCCCCGTACCGGGTCTCACCAGGCGGGCAGAGTGGGTGGTTGAGCAAATTCAAGATCACCGAGGGAGGCAGCGGTGACGGTTTTCAACCACGCTGGCGCGGCCGGGGCGCGCTACGAGGCGGCGCTGCGGCGGCTGCCCGACGCGCATTCGCTGGCGCTGCGCCTGCGCGACGCCGGCGTTGCCAACGAGGTGATCTGCGGTTACCTGCGCATCGAGCCCGAGGGACTCGACAGTGTTTTTGAACTGGCCGGACAGAAACTAGCGGCCGAACTGCGCAAAATTCCAGAAACCTGACCGGATGAAGCGCAGGCGTTACTAACATCACCATATGGGTGACCGCTGGCCCCTGACGGGCCGCGGTGAAGAGCTTCAGCTGGTTGGTGATGCGCTCGCTGACACTGAACGTCAGGGTGTCCTCATCGCCGGTCAGGCCGGCGTGGGTAAAACCCGGCTGGCCGGTGAGGCTGCCCAGGCCATGGCCGCTTCAGGCTGGGCGGTCAGCCGGTTGGCCGGGACGGCGAGCGGGCGGTCGGTGCCGCTGGAGCCATTCGCCGCATGGGTCGATGACTTCGACGCCAACCCGCTGGCCATCACCCGCCAGGTCATCGGCGCGCTGCGAGCCGGCGCCGGCGAGGCGCCGCTGCTGGTAGTGGTCGACGACGCTCACCTGCTCGATGACCTGTCGGCCCTGGTGTTGCATCAGCTGGTGGCACAGCGCGTGGGCAGGGTGATCGCCACCGCCCGCACCGGTGAGCCCGCACCGGACGCGGTGTCGAGGCTGTGGAAGGACGGGGTGCTGCGGCGGCTGGAGTTGGAGCCGCTGTCACGGCCGGAATCCGGGGAGCTGCTGGCCTCGGTGCTGGGCGCGGTGGCGCCCGAGTGCGCTGAGCGGATGTGGAACCTGACCCGCGGAAACGTGCTGTATCTGCGTCATCTGGTCGAGCAAGAACACGCCGCGGGCCGGCTGGTGTGCGAGGCCGGCCAGTGGTGCTGGACGGCCGGATTGTCGGTGTCGGCGACGCTGGTCGAGCTGATCGAACTGCAGATCGGCGCGGTGCCCGACGAGGTCCGCAACGTCGTCGACCTGGTGGCCATCGCCGAACCCATCGACCGATCCTGCCTGGTGACGCTGGCCGACCCCCAAGCGGTCGAGACTGCCGAGGAGCGGGGGCTGATCCGGGTGTCGCCGAGCGCCGATCTGGTCTATGTGGGCCACCCGCTGTACGGCGAAGTCCGGCTGGGCCAATGCGGACCGGTGCGGCTGCGCCGGCTGCGCGGCGACATCGCCACCGCGATGGCGCGGGAGGCCGCCCGGGCCGATCCGCTTCGGCTTGGCCTGCTGTGGCTGGAATCCGACCTGCCGCCGGATTTGCAGGTACTGGCGCGGGCCGCCGATACCGCACGGTCGCGGCTCGACCTCGCGCTCGCCGAGCGACTCGCCCGGGCCGCCGCGAGTGCCCGACCGGATCCGGCGGCCAAGCTGCTGCTGGCCTACGTGCTGATGCTTCGGGAGAACGGGACCGAGACTGAACAACTGCTGGCCAGCATCGACGCCCACGATCTGCCAGCGACCGGTTTCGTCAGTCCGGCGATCCTGCGCTCGGCCAACCTGCTGTGGGTGCTGCGACGCCCCGACGAAGCCTGGGCGGTGACCGAGGACGCGCTGCGTGACAGTCCATCCGCTGGAAACGATGCGCTGCGCACGTTCCGTGCGACCCAGCTGATCCTGGCCGGCAAACCTGCCGAAACTCTCGCGGTGATGGCCGACGTCGACTTTGCCCATCTCGACTCGTTCGGCCGGACGCTGGGTTTCTGCGCCCAGACCATCGCCCTGGGCGATCTGGGACGCCCGAAAGAGGCCACCGAGAAAGCCACCACCGGTTACGCGGTGGTCGCCAATTCGCCCCAGGACAGCTACCAGGGCACCGGCCTGACCGAATTCCATGCCTACGCACTGTTGGCCGCCGGATACATCGAGGACGCGGTTGCCGTCGCCGAAGCTCGCCGCCAACAGTGTGCCGACCTGCCCGGGATGGCCAGCTCGATGGCCACCGCAACGGTGGGCATGACCGCACTCGGCAACGGCGATCTGCCCACGGCGCTGCGCTGGCTCAGCGAGGCCGCGACCGGGATCGGCGGCTACGGCGAAATCAGCGGCATCTTCTACCGCTTCAAGATCCTCTACACCGAAGCGCTGGCCCGCGGCGGGCAGGTCGACGCCGCGGGCGCGGCGCTGCAGGCTGCCCGCGCCAGCCGGCATCCCGCCTATGCGTATGTTGAGTCGGGCTTGCTGCTCGCGGCCGCATGGGTGGCGGCGGTACGCGGACGCGCCAGTGAGGCACGCCAGCTCGCCTCTGATGCCGCGGAATTCGCCCGCAACCACGGCCAGCTGGCCCGCGAAGTGCTGTGCCTGCAGACGGCCGTCCAGATGGGCGACACAACCGTCGCGGCCCGGCTAGACGAATTAGCGGCCGTCGTGGAGGGGCCCCGGGCGGCAGTCGCGGCCCGGTACGCGCACGCGTTGGCCGACGACGACGGCGCCGGCCTGGAGTCGGCGTCGCGGGACTTCGAAGCCATGGGCGATGTGCTGGCCGGCGTTGATGCCGCCGCGCAGGCCGCCACCAGCTATCGTCAGGCCGGTCTGCGTGGCAGCGCGCTGACCGCCAGCGCTCGCGCGCGCCAACTCGCCCAGCAGTGCGGCGGTGCCACCAGCCCGGCGCTGGCCGCGGGCAACGTCGCGCTGCCGCTGACCGGGCGCGAGCGAGAGATCGCCCTGCTGGTGTCGCGAGGCCTGTCCAACCGCGACATCGCCGAGGCGATGTCATTGTCGGTGCGCACCGTCGAGGGCCATATCTACCGGGCCACCGTGCGAGCAGGTGTCGCCACCAGAGCCGAATTGGGCTCGGTAATAACGCAATTTGCTTGATCGATCGCTACGGTGCCACCGGACCGCACGACAAATACCCGAAGTATTCCGCTTCTGAACCACCCGGGCGCGCCATCCACCAAGATGGACCCATGGAATTCCGCTACCTGGGCAACTCCGGCCTGCAGATCTCCGAGATCACCTACGGCAACTGGCTCACTCACGGTTCGCAGGTGGAAAACGATGTCGCCACCGCGTGCGTGCGCACCGCCCTGGATTGCGGCATCACCACCTTCGACACCGCGGATGTCTACGCCAACGGCCGGGCCGAGGAGGTGCTCGGCGCCGCCCTGAAGGGCCAGCGGCGGGCATCGCTGGAGATTTTCACCAAGGTGTTCTGGCCGGTCGGGTCGGAGCCACTAGGCAAGAACGACACCGGGCTGTCCCGCAAGCACATCATGGAAAGCATCGACGGCTCGCTGCGCCGGCTGCAAACCGACTACGTCGATCTGTATCAGGCCCACCGCTACGACGTCTTCACCCCGCTGGAAGAGACCATGCAGGCCTTCGCCGACATCGTCCGAGC
>CAZPZQ010000222.1:4331-6094 GCA_964590745.1 uncultured Mycobacterium sp.
GGCGTCAGCGAATGGACCGCCGAGCAGATCCGGGCGGCGCACGCGCTGGCGCGTCAGCTCGGTGTCTCGCTGATCTCCAGCCAACCGCAGTACTCGATGTTGTGGCGGGTGATCGAACCCGAGGTGATCCCGGCCTGCCGGGAACTCGGCTTGAGCCAGATCGTCTGGTCGCCGATGGCCCAGGGCGTGCTGTCCGGCAAGTATCGGGCCGGTCAGGCACCGCCGGCCGGCTCACGAGCCACCGACGAGAAGGGCGGCGCCAACTTCATCAAACGGTTCCTCACCGACGATATGCTGAACCGGGTGCAAAAGCTGCGGCCGATCGCCGACGAACTGAACCTGTCGATGGCGCAGCTGGCTATCGCCTGGGTGCTGCACAACGACAACGTCGCCGCCGCGCTGGTCGGCGCGTCCCGACCCGAGCAAGTCACCGAGAACGTCAAGGCCGCCGGCGTCCGAATCCCCGACGAAGCGCTTCAGCAGATCGACCAGGTGCTCGGCGATGCGGTAACCCGCGACCCGGCGATCGTGGCGAAATCCACCCCGGCCAAACGGCTGATCTGAGCACGATCGTGCTGGCGGACAGTGGAGCAGCTGGTCTGGTGGCCGCGTGCCCGGTGCAAGCACCCCTGCATTGGATGGTCCGGCTTGGGGCTGTCGCCTTGGCCGCGGTCGGTTGGGCGGTATCGGTGCCTGCGCTGCACGCCTTCGCGCAGCCGGCGGGATTTCCGGACCTTTCCGGCTTTGCGACGGTTTCACCCGACGGTTTTTTCACCCAGTCGGGTGCCGGCACCGCACGGCGGGTGAGTTTTTCTACGCCGTATGACATCGTGTGCAGCTTCTACGGCGGGGAGCAGCCCGCGCCCGGCGCGTCGCAGGGCATCACCTGCGACGGAGACATGCCCGGCCTGCTCGACGTGCCGGTGACCGGGGGCGGCCGCGCGGGCCCGGGGGACTGTGTACTCGGTGGGGTGCGCCCCTCGGAGACCGGCTACCGGCTGGTGCGCACTGCGTACGGCGACTGCGACGACCGGAGGCCCCGGTTGCCAGCCGGCGGCAAGCTGCTCGGCGTCGGCCAGAAGGTGTCCTATCAGAGCGTGACCTGCGCGGTCGGAGCCGACCGGCTGGTCGCCTGCCTGGACACCACCTCCGGCGAGCATGGATTTGTGCTGCACCCAGCCAGCAGTAGGGCGTTCTAGTTGTACTGACCACGGACGTTAGAGACGGCGTGGCGAGGTGACATGACGAAGACCTCCGAGTGAAGTGCGAGCTGTCTAGGTACGCACCAACTCATCTCGGAGGTCTTCGTGTCCCACGGTAATGCCCCTTTGTCAGAAACCGGGCGGCTGCGCCTTGCTCGCTGCGTCGTCGATGACGGCTGGTCGCTGCGGCGAGCCGCTGAACGATTCCAGGTCGCGGTGAGCACCGCAGCGCGCTGGGCCAACCGTTACCGCGAGCTAGGTGAAGCCGGAATGGCCGACCGCAGCTCACGCCCACATCACAGCCCGAACCAGACGCCAACCCGTACCGAGCGGCGCATCATCAAGATCCGTGTCATCCGACGTTGGGGGCCCGCACGGATCGGCTACCTGCTGGGCCTGCACCCATCCACGGTGCACCGTGTTTTGACCCGCTACGGACTGGCCAAACTGCGCCGGCTGGACCGGTCCACCGGCCGTGTCGTGCGCCGCATGGAGTCGGCCGCGTGTGGCGACCTGGTGCACGTCGACGTCAAGAAGATCGGCAAGATCCCCGCCGGCGGC
>CAZPZQ010000223.1:0-6068 GCA_964590745.1 uncultured Mycobacterium sp.
GAGTACCGGCGCGGCTTCACCCCCGAAGAGCAGCTGCCGGTCCTGCTGGACTTCTTCGCCTACTTCAACAAGCTCACCGTGGACCGTCGCGAACACCCCACCGAGGACCTGGCATCGACCATCGCCAACGCGCGCATCGACGGCCAGCCGCTGTCCGACATCGACACCGCCTCGTACTACGTCATCATCGCCACGGCCGGCCACGACACCACCAGTGCCGCCATCAACGGCGGGCTGCTCGCGCTGATCGAACATCCCGACCAACGAACCCGGTTGCGCAACAACCTCGACCTGATGCCCACCGGCGTCGAAGAGATCATCCGCTGGGTAACCCCGGTCAAAGAGTTCATGCGTACCGCGACCGCCGACACCGTGGTGCGCGGTGTGCCGATCGCCAAGGGCGAATCGGCCTACCTGTCCTATGTCTCGGCCAACCGCGACGAAGACGTCTTTCCCGACCCGTTCACCTTCGACGTGGGTCGCGACCCGAACAAACACCTGTCGTTCGGCTACGGGGTGCACTTCTGCGTGGCGTCGGCGCTGGCGCGGATGGAGATCAACAGTTTCTTCACCCAACTGCTGCCGCGCCTGGAGGCCGTCGAGTTGGCCGGTGAGCCGCAACTGATCTCCACCACGTTCGTCGGCGGGATCAAGCACCTGCCGATCCGCTACCGGCTGCGGCCCTGATGTTCAGCCGGCTCGCACGAATTCGGCGGCGCGGTGGCCGATCATCACGATGGTGGCGTGCGGGCCGCGGCTGGTGATCATCGGCAGCACCGACCCGTCCGCCACCCACAGCCCCTCGATACCACGTACCCGACACTGCGGGTCGACGACCGCTGCCGGGCTCCCGTCGGCGCCCAACGGGACGGTGCCGCACAGGTGCTGCGAGGTCGACCAGGCTGGCTCGCCGACTTCAGCAGCAGCCCCGACCATCTCGCGCGCCAGCCGGACGCCCAGCCGCAGGGCGGCAATGTCGCTGGGCTCCGAATCGTAGCGGTGCTCAATCCGAGGCGGCAGCCACGGGTCTGCTGACACCAGGGTCAGTCGGCCGCGTGCCCGCGGCCGCATCAGCGCCACCCCGATGTGCGGCCAGTCCGGTCGGCCGTTCGCCGGGTCGCCGACCATGGAGATGAAACCTCCGGTGTACGGGCGGATCTCGATACCGTCTGCGGTATGCACCACTGCTTCCAGCACCGGACGGCCGGTGCTGACCGCCCAATCCACCGGCAACACCCACTCCGGGTGGTCGATGCAGTTGCTGCCGACCGGCAGCGGCGCGACCACGTCGACGCCGGCGCTGCGCAGCATCCCCTCGTCACCGACACCGGACAGCATCAACAGATGCGCCGACTCAATCGCGCCGGCACACAACACGATCCGATCCGCGATCAACCGGACCGGGCCGCCCGGGCCGACGGCTTTGACACCGACCGCACGCCCGGCTGCGATATCCAGTCGCAGCGCCCTGGTCTCGGTGAGCAGCGCCAGGTTCGGCCGGTTCAGCGCCGGCAGCAGATAACCGGTTCCGGGACCGGTTCGCACGCCGTCGACGATGTTCAGCGGCACTGCGCCCACCCCGACGGCGTCTTCGTCGACGTCGTTGAGATCGGGAATCCAGTCGAAGCCTGCACGTTTCGCGGCGGTAACGAACAGCTGTGTGCTGTCGCTGATGTCGGGTGTGCGCTGAATGCGGATCGGGCCACTGGCACCGTGCGCCGGCCCGTGGAAGTCCAGGTCGGTTTCGATAGCTCGGAAATGGTCGAGGACGTCCCGCCACGCCCAGCCCGGCAAGCCGAAGCCGTCGAAGTCGCGGCGCAGCCCGCGGCAGAAGTATCCACCGTTGACCGCCCCGGATCCGCCGACCGTGGCGCCACGCACGATGAGCACCTTGCTGGCCGGCCGCTCGGTCAGCTCGGTCTGGTATCGCCAGACCAGTGGGCTGGCGGCGCCGATCGGCAACTGGAACCCGTCTGCTACTCGAGCCGCCAGCATCGGGTCGGTCGGCCGGACACCGGCCTCCAGCACCGTTACCCGGCAGTCGATGTCCTGCGAAAGTTGTTCGGCGATCACCGATCCGGCGCTGCCCGCCCCAACGATCACAACGTCGCTGGCTAGCGCACCGGTGGTCAAGACCCTCGTCGGATCCGAATCTGCGGTTTGAGTGCGCCGATGTGATGCTCGCGGAGCACCCCGCCCCACAACCCGGCTCCGTAGGCGAGATCATCGATGCGCTTGAGCACCACGTAGCTCACCAGCCCGACCGGCCGGGGGTCGCCGTCGTCGCTACCGGTGTGGCGCAGCCAGTCCACCACCCCGTCGACGACCGCCGCCACCAGCACCGCCCGTCGGCAGCGTTGCGACAATACCGCGGCCACCAGCGCGATGGGCCAGTAGTGTCGGCAGACCGCCGACGCCAGCTGCAGACCGGCGGCGCCGAGTCCGCGGACAGTCACCATGGCTGCATCGCGCCCGCCGGTATCGGAACCGCGCAGCGATTTGCCGATCCGCTGACCGGCCGCCGCGGCGACCAGCACCGACACCAGGTAGCCGAGGCTGGATCCGGCGGCCAGCAGAGCCCACACCACCAATGTCCACCCGGAAAGCACCAGCGGTGCGGTTTTGCCCGGGTGTCGGGCCGCCAGCGGCGCCGCGGAGGCCCCGTAAAAGGCTTTGCGCGCCACCCATTTCCGTAGTTCGACACGATGATCATGGGCGACCAGCGCGATCGGTTCGTAACGCAGCCGGTTGCCGGCCTCGACCAGCCGCCAGCACAAGTCCACGTCTTCACCGGAGCGGAGCGTTTCATCGAAGCCGCGCACCGCGCACATTGCCGACCTACGGCAGATGATCGCCGCACTCGGAACGTAGGACACCTTCCCGTACGGAACGACCGGCGACTCCCGTTGGCCGAGGTCCAGTGACGAGCGCACCGTCTCGTAGCGCGCGACCAGTTGATCGCTGTAGGTCATGGCGACGATCCGCGGGGCAGCCAATGCGACTGTGGGATCGCAGAAGTGGCCGAGCAGTGCCTCGAGCCAACCGCGGCGCGGCACCACGTCAGAGTCGAGGAACGCCACGAAGTCCGTCTTGCACGCCGCCAGGCCGGTGTTCCGAGCCGCCGCCGGCCCTCGCGGAGACGGGTGCCGCAGCACCTCGACGGTGCAGCAGTGCGCCTCGGTGAGGGCCTCCTGGCTGATCGGGACATCCGAACCGTCGTCGACCACCACGACGTGCAGACCACGCAACGAGCCCATCAGCCGCTTGAGGCCGGATAGGTTGTCGCGCACCGGGATTACCACCGTGACGTCACGGTGTGATGGCCCGCCGAATGGTCTGGGGTGGGCCACCGTCGCGTCCAGCAGAGTTCGGGCCAGCTGGGCGCTGGCCGCATCGTGCACTTCGAGGCGGCCGCCGTCCAGCATCTCCTGGGCGGCCGGGGCCAGGCGCAGCAGCCGGGTCGGCGTACCGCCCAGCAGGGTTGAACCACTCCCGAGTACCCGGACCTCACGGTCGACTTGTACAGCGAAGCCGTCCGGCAATCGGGTCTGGGTCATTGCAGCATCCCGTCCGGAGCCGGCGCCCAGTCACGGATGCCCCTGACACACCCGTCGACCATCTCGGCAAAGAAGCGCTCACCGTCGGCGGCAGTTGCCGTGGTCGGATCTCCCAGGACTCCCACCTCACTTACCGCCGCGACCCCCCCGCGCTGCATCGACGGTAGCAGGTCTGCCAGCGGCGCGCGATTACCTGGCCGACTCTGGCCGATATGCACGTCGGCAGGTGAAAGGTGCAGCAAAATGGACGTTTCGGTGTGTCCGGCGTGCGCGTCGGATCCGGTTACCGTGCACGGCCACCAGGCGACGTCCCGAGCTTCGTAACGCAGCCGGGGCGTCGCCGAGGCCAGGGCGGCCAGATTGCCGCCGTGACCGTTGACGAAGACCAGTCGCTGCGCCCAGCGGCAGGCCGAGCGCCCGAGTTCCAGCAGTAGCAGGGCCAGCCCCTTGGTGCCGATCGAGACGGTGCCGGCAAAGCTTTGGTGTTCGCCACTGTCCCCGTAGCTGATCGGCGGCGCTACCAGCCACCGTTGTGCCTGATCGGTGCTGGTGCCGCCGGTCAACCGGGCAGCAACCGCCCGTGCGACCGCGGCAGCGATCCGGGTGTCGGTATCCAACGGAAGGTGTGGCCCGTGCTGTTCGGTCGACCCCACCGGCACCAGGACGTTCGGCAAAGTCCCGGCTAACTGGCTCGACATCGTGCTACCGAGGTCGCCGACAAGAGCCATCCGCCGATGGTAGGACGAATTCATCTGTCGCGCACCAGTTGTTTGATCATCTGGATGCTGATTTTTTTCGGTCGCCCCGGGCGGGGCCGGTCAACCGTTCACGTCAGCCTCGCCTGCCACGCGCGTACCACCCCGAGGCGTCGGGCCTGACCCCCGTCCGTACCTCAGCGCGGCTACCCGCGCGGAACGCCGAGCGCCCGGGCAAAGCCCGATGGGACCAGAACGTCGTCGTCGGTGAGATCGTGCACCGAGGCTCGGCACAAGCCCATCAGCGCCGAGTCGATTCCATTGCGCATGATGTCGAGCACGTTTTCCACCCCGGCCTGGCCCGCCGCACCCAGCCCCCACAGGTAGGCGCGGCCGATCATCACCGCCCGCGCCCCGAGCGCCAGCGCCTTGACCACGTCGCCGCCGCGTCGGATACCGCCATCCAACAGCACTTCGACCTGGTCGCCGACCGCCGCCGCGACGGCCGGCAGCGCCCGCACCGTAGCCGGCATGCAGTCCAAGTCGTTACCGCCGTGGTTGGATACCGAGATCGCCGAAACTCCGGCATCCACAGCTCTTTTCGCATCGTCGACCCGCATCACGCCTTTAAGCATGAACGGCCCGCCCCACAGTTCGCGCAACCACGCGATGTCCTCCCAGGTGGGCGGCGGAGTGCCCATCCACTCGCCGTAGGCTTCGAAGAACGGCGGCCCGGGCTCGCCCCGTCGACCCTGGTTGGGCACCCGCAGGGTCGGCGGTCGCAGCGTTTTGGCGTACTGCAGGAACCAGTGCGGCCGGGCCAGCGCCTCGGGCAGCAGCCGCACGGTGTTGCGCAGGTTCATTTTCTCCGGGATCTTCGGACTGCCCCAGTCCCGGCCGTGCGAGAACGTCCAGTCGGTGGTGGCGATGAGGCCGGCGGCCCCGGCCTGCCGGGCCCGTTCGACCCGTTCGGCGACCGCGTCGCGGCTGCCCAGCCAGTACACCTGGAAGAACAGCTTGGGGTTGGCGGCGATCACCTCTTCTATTGGCTTGCTGGCGAACGACGATAGCCCCATCGCGGTGCCCCGAGCTGCGGCGGCCCGGGCAACGGCAACCTCGCCGTCCGGGTTGACCGCCTGCACCCCGGTCGGGGAAATCACCACGGGCAGCGATATTTCCTGGCCCATCACCGTTGTCGCCAGATCACGTTTGGCCGGCGCACCGACCACGTGCGGAGCAAAGCCGAGCTCGCGGAACGCGGCGATGTTGTCGTTGACGGTTACGCCCTCTTCGCAGCCGGAAATCAAGGACGAGTAAACGGATTTCGGCAACCGCTTCTTGGCCCGCTGCTGGGCGATGGCGACCGTCTCGAACCAGGCGTCACGCGGCACGGCTAGACCGGACTTTCGTCGCAAAGCCGCTTAGGCGGAACAGTCCGGAACGACACCGGTGTCCGGCCGTGCGGGCGGCGCGAGTGATCGTTACTGGGTCGGGGCTTCTGCCGCTCGCGGGCTAGCGCCTCCTCGCCGTGCCCGAGCACGCAGTCCGGATCGGGGCCATCCATCGGCAGGCCGGTGAAGAACTTGGCCGCCATGCAGCCACCGCGGCAGGTTTCGTAGAGCGGGCAGGTGGCGCAGGCACCGCCGACTTTCGGACTGCGCAGTTCCTTGAACAGTTTCGAGTGTTTCCAGACATTGTCGAATCCACCGTCGGTCAGGACGTTTCCGGCGAGAAACTCTTCATGGATGGCGAATGGGCAGGCGTAGACGTCGCCGATCGGGTCGATCAGACAGACCACCCGGCCGGCCCCACACAT
>CAZPZQ010000224.1:0-6048 GCA_964590745.1 uncultured Mycobacterium sp.
TCGTCTACGCCACTACCTGTACCCGCGCCGTCGGAAGGCAAAACGTCGGTGGCGCAGGGCAAAGATGCGGGGAGCCTAGAGCGTGACCGCGCCGCCGCGTTCGATTTGGATGATCCGTTCGCCCAGTTCGCGGCGCTTCATCTCCTCGACGAAGTCTTCCAACGGTGAGGCGAATGCGGTGTAGTCGTTGAAGTGGATGGGAATCACCTTGGGTAGGTCCAGCATCTGCACCAGGCCGGCGCCCTGCTGATCATCCATGGTGACGGTCAACCCGAACGGCAGGGCGCCCATCGGGATCCGGGTGCCGCCCAGGTGCAGCACGCCGGCGTCGATGGCGTCGAACCGGACCGGGATCTCTTTGAGTTCGTCGACCAGGATGGTGTCGCCGGAGATGTAGAGCCGACGGCGCCTGTCGCCGTCGGTGCTGAAGTCGAGCATGGTGCCCATCACCGGCGGCAGCAATTTCTGTGTCCAGCCGGGCGCGTGCCGGCCGGGCAACGAGGTCGCGGTCAGCGTGAGCCCACCCTTGGTGATGGTGTGGGCTTGCCAGGTCGCAAGTGCGGTGGCCTGCTCGAAGCCGCGCTTGCGCAACCGTGGGGCGGCGTGCGGGGTGGTGATGATCGGCAGGTTGCGGTCAAGGCCTTTCTGCGCCACCCGATCCCAGTGGTCGCCGTGCAGGTGCGACAGCACGATCGCGTCGATCGGCGGCAGTTGGTCGACGGTGAGCGCCGGGCCGTGGCGGCGCCGGGACACGATGCCGTGGCCGAGCCAGGCGTACTGGCCCTTGTGCAAGAAGTTCGGGTCGGTCAGCACGACGAGGTCGCCGGCTTTGATCAGCATGGTGGCGTTGCCGACGAAAGTGACCGTGATGTCCATGTTTTCGAGGCTACTCGCGGGTGGGTCTGGTGAGCTCGGTCAACGACTTGCGAAAGTGCCATCGGTTGGTGCAGTGCGGTTGACCTTGACCGCGCCGGGGTCTCACCGACCGGTACTGCTCGTCAGGGGTATCGACCAAGCGGTGTGGTCCGCTGGCTGAGCGAGACGTACGCGACAAGCCCCCGCGCAGGCGCATTCTCGACGCGGACGGCCGGTACGGCCGAGCATGAACGGTCCCAGACGACACATCGGCCACAACGGAGGGAGTTATGGCCGATGTGCCATGTGCCGGTGCGGTCAGCCAGTAAGCCAGCCGAACCGGTAGAGCGCTGGCTGCTATGGCGTTCCGAACAGTCCCAGGTCGATGAGGAACTGGCCGGTCAGCATGGTGTCGCTGACGGGATCGCTGCCGGGAAGGGTGAACTGGTCGAGCAACCCACCCAAGTCCAGACTGCCCAGCGTAAAGGTGGGCGTCGGATCGAGGATCGTCCCGCCGCCGAGTTTAATATCGGAAAGGTATTGAGCCAGGCTCTCGGTGGGGTTCAGGTTGACCAGGTTGCCGAGGCTCTGCTCGGCCAGATTCCCGCCACTGTCGCCCCACTTGATGGTCTCCAGGTAGTCCCCAAGAGAGTCCGTCATCTGCGCGTTCTTGACCCCCATCAGCGACGCCAGCAGTTCGCTCACTTTGTCGGTGGTCTGCAAGGTGCCGACGCCCTGGCTGGCATCGATCAGGTTCGGAGTGCAGGTATCGACGTCGGGAGCGCAGATCACGGTGACGAAGCCTGCAAAACCGTCTAAGCCAAGGCCATGGAACAGCTGCTTGATCGTGGCGGTAGCGACATCTCCACCGAGGATGTCGTTCGCGATCTGATTGAGGCTCAGGTCACCGATCGGGGTGAGGTCGCCGCTGGCGTTCTTCATCACGATCTCACTGCCCGCGCCCAGCACAGACGGAATAACGGCGCCGGATGAATCGGTAGCGTCGGTCCACAGCGGCTGGCTGAGCGAAAGGCCGAGTAACTGCGTGCTCAGGCCGTCCAAGGTCAGTGGGGTTCCGTCCACTGACAACAGGTCGGTGAGCACGCCGCCCTCCGGCGTATTGGTGCCCGGATCCGCAGCGGTGTAGAGCGGCGAGTGCGCGTTGAAGAGCGGATTGCCGTCGTCGTCGGTACCCAGCAGGCCGAACACTTGCCCGATCGTGCCGAGGTGGAGGTCGGCCAGCACATTTTGCACGGCGTCGACGAAAGAGTCGCCGTCACCGAGTGCGGCCAGCACGACGTCGCGCTGTACTTGCGAGAAAAGAGCGGCGGGGTGCGCCGGCGTGAAGGCGCCCGCGCCGAACGCGGCCGCGCCCGCGACGACGGTGCCCGCCGCGAACACACCCACTTTCGTCGTGAAACCGCTCTGTTGATGTACCACGGCCACCGGAGCGAAGCCGTCGAAGCCGGCAAGCTCGGCGGCACCCTGCTGACGGCGACGCCGCCTGTCGGACCGATTGGACATTTTGTGGACCCTTTCCTTCTTTCTCATGCCCCCGTAAACGTTCCCCTGACCTCGTTTGTGGTGGAAACCCTCCGATCCAAAACCCGTGCCGACGTCAGCTCAATAGCGCCGCAAGATAGTCGGTGACGTCCGCGCCGCCGCCCAGCATGTCGAATCCGCTGTTTTCCGGCAGCCAGCTCATCAGCAGGTCACCCAGCGACTGGGCGCCCCAGGTGAGCGTCCCCGGATGGAAGAGGGTCCCGCCGAAGGTCATGTTGCTGAGGTAGTCGTTCCAGGTGTCGCTGGGGTTGATGTTCAACATGGTGGCGAGGCTTTGGCCGGCCACGGTTGCATTGCCGCTGTCGCCCCAGGCGACGGTTTGCAGGTACTGCCCGAGTGTGGTGGCGGTGCCGGGGTAGTCGATCTCGTCTTTCGAGATGGGAATTCCGACCGCAAAGGTATTGGTGACAGTCCTGTGAATATCGTCGGTGGGCACCCCCAGTAACCCACTCACCCATGCGTTCAGCGAGCTGTTGGCGGTCAGGTCGGGGTGGGTCACGTCGCCACAGATGCTGCCGACGACAATGGTGTGGTCGCAGGTCTGCAACTCAAGGTTCCAATTGTCGAGCATGCCCCCCATCTTGTTGACGGCGTCCTTGTAGGTGTTGACGCCGGACAGCCAGCCGAAAAGACCCGCGAGGGGGCCGAGGTTCGGCAGCGGTTGGTTGAGGTCGAAGTTCAAGCTGCTGGCCAACTGCGCCAACGAATGGTTGTCGCCCTCGTTGGCGCCGCCGAGCAGCAGGTCCACCAGCCTGCCCAGGGCGACGTTCCCGAGCGGGGTGCCGTTGATGCTGTCGTCGTAGGTGGGGGTATGGCCGTCCCACGGGGAAAAGAACGACGGCGCAGCGTTGAACACCAGCGGGTTGTCGATGCTGTGGCCGCCGATGTTGAAGGTGGCGCTGCCCAGCAGTGACTCGCCGGTGGCGCTATACAGCGGGTCGGTCAGGGGAATCCCAAACGAGTTGAACATCTGCTGGAAGGTCTGCCCGCCCGGGTTGAAGAGCCGCAACACCTCCGAAACAGTCGCGTCGACACTGAAATCCGTCTCCGGGCTGCTGCCGGGGACGACGCCGAGGAGAGCGAGCACTTCGTTGATGGTGCCCAGGTGCATCGAGTCCAGCAGGTTCTGCAACGCTTCGAAGAAGCTGCCGGGGGCCGCTGCCAGCTCGATGTCCTGCTGCACCACCGCCGCAGGCGTGCCGGCGACCGTCGGCCCGACAACCGTCGCGCCGAGCAGGCCAGCGCCACCGATGACGGTGGCGGCAGTCAAGGCGCCGACCGTCACCGCGAATCCGTGCCTGCGCCCAACCGATACCGCAATGGCGTGTTCGCCGGTCCGACTCAGCCCAGGTGAGCTACGACGATGACGGTGTCGGGCACCAGTCGGATCGGGCATGGACTGCGCCTTCCGTACAGCCCCCGGTAGACAGCCTGTGACCTCCCCACCGACGAAGCTAGAACGTGACCAACTCTGTTGTCAAGAATTGACTAAGTTTTCGATTAGCTGACTTCTCAGTAAGGTTCGCCGCCGACACCTCCAGGCGGCTCCTAATGGCACGCCGTTCGACCATCCAGTTACGTAGCGCAGTAGCGGCCGGCCGCAAATTGTGAGTTTCCTGGGAATTCGACCGCTTCGTCGCCTGCCGGCCGACCGCCTAGCGGCGCAGGTTGGGAAGATCGACGGTTACCACAACCTTCGTCAGCTGGTGAAACTGCGCCGCTCGCCGCTGATCGGGTCGTCGAACCCCAGACGGTGCGCCAGCAGCCGCAGGGCTGTGGAGAAATCCGCGGGCGCAACGTCGATGACCCGCGGATACCGTGGATCGCCGTCGATGGGCAGCCCGGCTGAGTTCATCTGCAGCCGCAATTGGCGGGTGCGACCGGTGCGCGGTGTCAACCGATACCGATGATCTCCCTGAGATTCGATGAGGGTTTCTGCGTTGCACCAGCGCGGTCTGCGCGACGTACCGGCCGCGCGGCATGGTGGCCAGGAACGGCGGCTTGTCGACCACCACGATGTTGTCGTCGCGATACAGCAGCGGGATGTCGAACGGCACCGGCACCTCGTCGGGCAGATCGCGGTAGCAGTACACGGATGACCCGGCCGGCACCACCACCTCGCCGGCCGCCAGCTTGGTCTGCGCTGCCACACCGAACCGGCCCGCAACTCGTCGGCCACCGGTCCACCCTCCAGCCGCAGCCGCGCCGGGCCCAGGCCGTCGCGCACCGGCAGCGGAGCGGCGGGGACTCGGCTCAACCTAGCAGCACGCCGATGTCGCCGATCAGGTCGTTCAGGCTCGTCGCGGCGGTAACGCCGGCCAGGCCGAACGAGTCGGCCACCAGGGTGATCAGCTGAGTACTGCCGTCGACACCGAACAGGTTTTCCACGCCCTGAGCCATCGTGTGCGCAAATAGCTCCTGGAACAACGGCACCGTCGGGTCGATGCCGAACAAGTGACTCAGGTCGTTCAGGGTCTGATCGGCCAGGGTGTCACCGGCGCCGAGACCCACAGCACTGCCGACCATCGTGCTGCCCAGCACGTCCCCGATCGTTGAACTCGGCTGCAGCCCGAGTTGCGCCATGCCGTTCAGGGTGTCCGGGTCGAGGGTGAAACCGAACAGCTGCTCAAGATCGGTGATGGTGACACCGCCGGCCAGCCACAGCAACTGGCCCAGCGTTTCTGAGCCCTGCAGCCCGACCCAGCCCAGCATGTCGTGCACCGACCAGGTCGGCAGCACACTGGCCAACCCCGGGCCGGCGAAGCTGCCGATCAGGTCGGCCAGCAGACTGTGCACCGTGTCGGCAGAACCCAAACCGAACGGGGCCAGCAGGTCACCGATCTGGGTGTCGCCCAGCCCCAGGCTGGCCAGCAGCCCCTGCAGGTCGGTGGCCCAGTCCGGGGTAGCGGTCAGCGCAACGTCTTGCACCGGCACGACGGGCGCGGTGGCCGTTGCCGACGGTGCGCCGATCAGCCCGCCGCCGGTGATGACGACGCTGGCGGCTATCGCGCCGGCGCTCGTTGTCAACCATCGCCGCCGGCCCTCGAGAGCGGCGCGACGATGCCGGCTGTCGGAGCGAGACATGAGGACACCTTAGCGGCGCGAAATCTAACCATTACGCCGATCGGACGATTCCTGTCTGGACGACGGCTGTCACGCCCGGCTCAATCCAGCGGCACCGGTTCGAGAATCTCGGTACGCGCCTCCGGGGCGCTAGCCCGCAGCGCATCCGCGGACGCGTCGTCGGGCCGGGTCTGTGACAGCACCTCGGCTTCCACTCGGGCCAGGTAGTTGGCCACCTCCCAGTCCACGTCGGCGTCATCCCAGGCCAGGATCGGCGCCACCACCTCGGCAACCTCACGCGCGCAGTCCACGCCGCGGTGCGCGTATTCGATCGAGATCCGCATCCGGCGGGTCAGCACATCCTCGAGGTGCAGCGCGCCCTCGGCGGCCGCGGCGTAGGCGGCTTCCACCTTCAGATAGATAGGTGCGGCAGTGATCGGCTCCAAGAGGTCCGGTTTGCCGGCCGCCAACTCGAGCACCTCCTGGATCAGGAACCCGTAGCGGTCCAACAGGTGTCGCACTCGGTAGGGGTGCAGGCCGTATTGGGCGCCGACGTGCTCGGCCTGA
>CAZPZQ010000225.1:0-6041 GCA_964590745.1 uncultured Mycobacterium sp.
CGACCAGGCCCACCTTGGCCGCGCCGTAGTTGGTCTGCCCGAAATTGCCGAACAGCCCACTGGTGGACGTCGCGACCACCACCCGGCCGTAGCTTTGTTCGCGAAAGTGCGGCCATGCCGCGCGCAGCACGTGGTAGCCGCCGTACAGATGGACCTTGAGCACCGCGTCGAAGTTCTCCAACGTCATCTTATGAAATGTGCCGTCCCGCAGAATCCCGGCATTGCTCACCACGCCGTGGATCGCACCGAACTCGTCGAGTGCGGTCTTGACGATGTTCGCTGCGCCGTCCTCGGTGGCGACGTTGTCGTAGTTGGCGACGGCGCGGCCACCGGCTTCCCGAATCTCGGTGACCACGTGGTCGGCCATCGCCGACCCCGCGCCGGTGCCGTCCCGGGCACCGCCGAGGTCGTTGACGACGACGCTGGCGCCTTCGCGGGCCAACTCCAACGCATAGGCGCGGCCCAATCCGCCACCGGCTCCGGTGACGGCGATGACACGGTCCTGCACTCCGGGCATGAAGGTCCTCTCTGGATCGGTTTGCTTTGCGGCTCGGCGCTGGATTCGGCGCTAGAACAGCCGCCGAGCCAACTTCCATGCCTTCTCTGTATACGGCGGGTAGACGAACTTCGACACATCGGGTCGAGTCGGCTTGGTGACCACCGCCTTGCGGTGGCTGAATTCCTCGAAGCCCCACCGGCCGTGGTAGGCGCCCATCCCGGACGGGCCGACCCCGCCGAACGGCAGCTTGGCGGTGGCGAAGTGGAAGACCAGATGGTTGACCACCATGCCGCCCGCCGAGACCTCCCGCACCACCCGGTCGCGGACCTTTTTGGCCTTGGTGAACAGGTAGGCCGACAGCGGTTTGGGCCGGGCATTGACGAATCCGATGGCGTCGTCAACGGATTGGACGGTAACCACCGGCAGGATGGGACCGAAGATCTCGTCGGTCATCAGCGGTTCGTTGGGATCCGGGTCGACGACGACGGTCGGCTCGATCCGCACGTTGTCCGCATCGGAGCCGCCGCCCAGCGCGACGGTACCTTTGGTGGCGGCCAGGGCGCCGGTCAGCCGGTCGAAATGGCGTCGGTTCACGATCGGTTGCCCACCGGGTCCGCCGGCCTCGAAACCGGTGACCGCGGCGTTGATCTTGTCCACCAGTTCGTCCCGGATCTTGGCATCAGCGAGCACGTAGTCCGGGGCGATGCAGGTCTGACCGGAGTTGATCAGTTTGGTCCAGGCGATCCGTTTGGCCGCGACGTCGATGTCCGCGTCGGCGGCCACGATGCACGGGCTCTTGCCGCCGAGTTCGAGGGTGACCGGCGTCAGGTGCGCTGCCGCGGCCTCGTAGACCTTGCGTCCGATTTCGGTGCCGCCGGTGAACATCACCCGGTCGAAGCCCTGTGCGATGAGCTCCTGGCTGACCGCGCCGTCACCTTCGATCACCGCGACCGCGTCGGTGTCGAGATAGCGCGGCACCAGTTCGGCCATCACCCGAGACGAGGCGGGCGCCACTTCCGACGGCTTGAGCACGACGGTGTTTCCGGCCGCGATCGCCCCGACCGCCGGGCCGAGCGTCAACACGAACGGGAAGTTCCAGGCGCCGATGATCAGCACGGTGCCGTACGGCTCGTACTCCACCCAGCCGCGTCCAGGCAGCTGGGACAGCTCCAGCAGGCGGCGCTGGGGGCGGGCCCATTTCTTGACGTGCTTGGCCGCGTACCGTGCCTCGGCGGTGGTGTTGGCGATGTCGGCCAGCCAAGCCTCGAACGGTTTGCGGCCGAGGTCCTCGTCGAGCGCGGCGGCGATCTTCGCCTCGTTGTCGCTCATCAGCTTTTCGATGGCGTGCAATTGGTCGCGCCGCCACTGCAGGTCGCGGGTCCGGCCGCTGGCGAAGGTGCGCCGAAGCCGGGCAACGGTTTCCGGGATGACCGATGGGGCGGCTGCGGCGGCCGGAGCGGCGGGCGCGGCGCCCTTCTCGGTGCTGGCTGTGGTGGTGATCGGCGTTGGAGTGGTCATGGTTTTTCCTTCCGGACCGGCACAAAGCCAATCCTAATCAACCACTCGGTTGGGCGATAGGTCAGTCACGCACCGCGGTGACGAACTCCGCGAAGGCGTCCCGGTCCCTGTCTCCGCCCAAACTCGTCGGGATGTCCACCCAGCGCTGCAGCCGGCGCATCTCGTCTTCGGAGTGCCGCGCAGTCGCCCGCCAGCCGTGGTCGTTGAGCCAGTCCCGCAGCACCGCGCGGTCTTCGTCGTGATAAATCAGGTCCTGCACGTTCACGGTTTGTTCCAGGCCGAGGTCAGCCGCCACCTTCTTGAACCGCTCCCACATCTCGTCCCGCCGTTCGTCGGCGTGGCTCGGGGCGGTTTCCGCGGCCAGCCGGCTGCCCGGCGCGCTGAGTTCGGTGATCTGCTCGAACAGCCGGTCCTGGGCGTCGGCGGGCAGATACATCAGTAGCCCTTCGGCCAGCCACGCGGTCGGCGCGGCGGCGTCGAAACCGGCCGCGCGCAGCGCGGTCGGCCAATTCTGCCGCAGGTCGATCGGAACTTCGCGACGGTCGGCGGCTGCCGTGACACCGTGCGCCGCCAGGGTCGTCGACTTGTAGGCCAACACCTTCGGCTGGTCGATCTCATACACCACCGTCCCGGCCGGCCAGGCCAACCGGTAAGCGCGCGAATCCAGACCGGACGCCAGAATCACCACCTGAGAAATGCCGGCCGTCATCGCATCGGCGAAATACCCGTCGAAGAAGTGCGTCCGTACCGCCTGGTAGCCGCGCATGTGCTGAACCACCGCGGCGGTTTCCGGGTCGGCCGCCTCCACTTTGGCGACGATCGACTCGTCCAGCAGACCCTCCCACACCCCGGTGCCGGCATCGGCGACCAGCAACCGGGCGTACGGATCATGGATCAGCGGGTCGGCGCTGTCCGTCTCAGCCGCGCGGGCGGCGGCCACCATGACCGCGGTGGTTCCAACGCTGGTGGTGATGTCCCAGGTGTCGTCCTGGGTGCGCAGTGTGCTCAATCGGTTCACCTCGCTCGTGTTATGACACATGCTACCAATTAAGTTAGCTTGTCTATTCACAACGCGCTCAGGGGTGGCCGCGTCGGTCAACTGTTGAAGTGCCAGAGTTTGTTTGCCAGCAACCGTTGCAGGTCGGCGCCGGCGGCCCGCAGTTCAGCGGGGTCGCCAACGTAAGCGCCGTAGAAGCCCACCCCCCATATCACCGCGGCCAGCATTTCCACCAGCGATGAGATGTCGGCGTCCAGGGTCAGTTCACCGTTTTCCACCGCCGAGGTGATCGCGGCGGTGAGGAAGTCGCGGGAGTGCAGCAGTGAGTCCTTGCCGACCAGGCGCAACTCCGGGTGGCGCTCGGACTCCACCACCGAGCCGATCACGAACGTCGCGATGGACCGGTCTTCGGCGGTGATCTGGACGACGAAGTCGATGAACGACGACAGTCGACCGATCAGGCTGGTCTCGCACTGCGCCCGCCGCAGCGCCGGGGCGATGACGAGGTCGTATGTTCGTTCCAATATTTCCCGGTACAGCACTCGTTTGCTGGGAAAGTAATGGTTGATCGCCGGCCGGGTCAGGTCGGCGCGCACTGCGATGGTCTGGAAGGTGGCGGCGTCGTACCCGAGTTCGCTGAAAACCTCCCGTGCGACCGCGATGATGCGCTCTCGGGTGTCAGCCGACTTCACTGCGGGCGGACGCCCGGGTCCGCGGCGTGCGTTCTGGCGTGCGTTCTGTAGCACCGGCCAATTGTGCCATGAATGTCACCTCGGACCTGCCAAAATACCCAGTAGTAGCCACCGGGTCCGGTGCCCGGTGCTGGCCCCGCCGCACCGTCGATGCCGCAGCGGTGGGCGCGAATGACAGTCGAGTCATCCGAACCGTCACGTCTCGGACGGCGTACTTCGAGACCGGTCTGGACGTGCTGTCTGAGTTGGGCTACGGCAAACTCAAACTGGCCGAGGTCTGCACCCGGTTGGGCGTGACGACCGGTTCCCGCGCCGTCGGATCGACACCATCATCGCGATCGGGTTGGTGCTGCCGCACGGGGCCGAAGCCGCGATCCGGGCGTGGGGTTCAGCGGACTCCGAGGTGTACGCGGTGCAAGTCGAAGTGGACCGGCAGCGGCTCGAGGTGCTGTACGAGTCCGCATTCCCGATCTTGGGCAGCCGCCGTCGAGCGCAGTTGTTCGCCAACTGGGTGATGTAGCTCTTGATCGGCTACGAACAGGCGCTGAACGCCTGATCAGACCGCCTCCCGGGCGGCGTCGGCCGCGGCCCGTTCGCTGTCCAGGCCGTGGTGAATCAGCTGACCGCCCGGGCCTTGCAAGTGCGCGCGGACGAACCACTGGAACTTCTCCAACTCGGCGGCCTGGCCGATCAACATGTCTTGGCTGACCGCGTCGAGTTCCTCGGTCTTCTGGATAGAACGGCGGACGTCTTCGATGATGCCGGTATAGACGACGTCCAAGGCGGCTAAGTGAGCTTCAACGGTGTCACGCCCCAGCGAATAATCGTCCCAGTTGCGGTCTTTGATGATGGCGCCGGGCGTGCCGAGCGGCGACTTACCCAACGCCGCTATCCGCTCAGCCAGTGCATCCGCATATTCACGCACCACCTCGACCTGGGGGTCGATCATCTCGTGCACGCCGATGAAGTTGGGCCCCACCACATTCCAGTGAATATGTTTGAGCGTCAACTGAAGATCGTTGTAGGCACTCAGATGTCTTTGCAGCAGATTCGCAATCTGGGCGCCCTGCTTCTCGGTGAGGCCGGGAATAGTGAATTGCGGCATGCTGCTGCCCTCCGAACGTTGGATTGGCACACGGTCGTTTACCGCGTACCCGATGACCGCGGCCGCTAATCGCGCCCCGCTCGCGCTGTTACCATCCCGACGATGCCGACGGCGGAAGACATCGGTTCGGACCGGGGCGGACGGATGGCCGAGCGCGTTCAGCCGGCGTTGCACCCACCTGGTCAAATGGCCGGTCTGTGCGGCGCCATCGGCGCTGTCGCCGGTCTGGGCCGCAGATTTCGGCGGGTTTCGGTTCGCTGGCCACCCGCTGGTTGAACCTGTCCGACCGGGACGGTCGGATGGCGGTAGCACTCGGTGTCGGCGCCGGCGTCGGCGCCATCTTCAACGCCCCACTGGGCGGGGCGGCGGTGCCCGGCGCCATCATCGCCGTGGGGGTGGCCGCCCTGCTGACCTCGCGCAGCCCGGTAGCGCTGTATCGGGCACAACGCCGGGATCGCCGGATGAACGCCGATATCGCTGCCGGCTGTTTTATCCTGCACCTGAGCAGGCACTCCGAATCGGAAGGCTGCCCTTGATGAGTCGCTGCGGTCCGGGTGCGCGGCGCCGTCGGCGCCGGCATCGGGCGGTCGGTGTGGGCACCGCGGTCGGGGTCGCGGTCGCGATGACACCCCTTTGGCTGCCGCCCGCCGCCCACGCCGATCTTGACGACCTGATCGTCCAACCGGTGCTGGAGGCGCTCGACGGACTGCCGGTTCCGTCCGGCGACGCAGTCGCCGGTATCGACGCGTCGGCTGTCCTGGCCGGACCGGGTTCCGCCGAGTTGGCCGCGGTGTCGGCGCAGCACGTCGCCGAATCCGACTGGATCGGCAATCTGCTGGTTCTGCTGCGCAACCTCACCTACGAGCCGCTTTACCAGTTCGGTCAGGCCTGGATCGCCAGCCCGCTCGGCCAGTTCCTGGACCCGGTGATCAACGCGCCGACCGCATGGCTGTTCGGCCGGGATCTGATCGGCAACGGCGAGGATTTCTTCACCGGCACCAATACCTCGCTGCTGGGCAGTTCGGGAGCGTTCGGCGACTTCGGCGACGGCGGATTTCTGTTCGGCGATGGCGGGACCGGCGCGGCCGGCGAGCCCGGCGGTTCGGCCGGGTTGATCGGTAACGGCGGCACCGGCGGCACCGGCATCGCAGCCCACCTCGACGGTGACGGCAACCTGGTCCCGGCCGGCGTCGGCGGGGCGGGCGGGTCCGGCGGCCTGCTGATGGGCGA